>NZ_JAWGSV010000021.1:0-22357 GCF_032552055.1 Clostridium sp.
GATATATATAATCTTGGATTTATACATAAAAAAGAATATGAAAGATTATTAAATATTGCTTCTAATGCTGGTCCTATATTTATTCTTGGAGCTATTTCTGTTTCTATGCTTAATGATATACGTTACGGATATATCCTCCTAATTGCAAATTATTTATCTACAATAATAATTGGACTAATTACTAGAAATAAAAAAGATATTAAAAACATTCCAAGTAAAAAAGTCAACTTTGAAAATAAACCCTTTGGAACAAACTTAAAATTTGCTATTGAAGGAGCTTTAAGTACCACCCTAAATATTAGTGCTTTTGTAATATTATTTTCTGTGATAATAAGTATAATAAAAAGCAACACCTTAATTAGCGCTGCTTTTATAAACTTATCTCAATATTTCAGTTTGACTAGTGAAATTATATACAATTTATTACTTGGAAGTATCGAATTTACTAATGGAGCAAAATTAATTGCATCTACTAATATAGCTATAAGCTTAAAGCTAAGTTTAATAAGCTTTATACTTTGCTTTTCAAGCCTTTCCATTATTGCTCAAGTAGCTTCATTTATTAGTAAAGATAATCCAAATTTCAAAAAATATGTTTTCCTTAAGTTTATTCAAGGTATAATTGGTTTTATAATAACATTTATATCTAGTAATATTATTTTAAAATCAATCCAAACATTTAATAGTAATTATAACTATAATTCTAACATTATAACTCTTAAGACTTTTATTTTAATATTAAGCCTTTTAATAGCTACTTTAATCTTTACTATTATAGTAAATAAATTAAAATTAAAGTTACATTCCTCTTAGTTCAGAAATATTTTCCTTTATCATAGCTCCATTACTACTAAGATTTTCATCTATTTCTTTAGCTACTGATTCAAAAGATTTTTGCATATTTTGAATTAGTTCAACCTTTTTAGCTTCAATTTGTCTGTCTAATTCGGATAAAATTTCGATTGAATACTCTCTTGAACCTAATCTAATTGCCTTGGCATCCCTTTGTGCTAGGGCAATTATTTCATTAGCTCTAGCCTTAGCTTCTTTAACTATATCGTGATTTTCAACATTTTGTTTCATCATTTCCATGATTTCACTTTTTGTAGTTTCATATTCTTTTTGAGCACTACTAATAATTTTGTCTTTTTCATTCACTATCCACTCTGCTTTTCTTATTGAATCTGGTAAATAGCTATGTATTTGATCAATAACCTCTAAAATATCTTTTTTATCTACTACACTTTTACCTGTTATAGGCACCTTGGGTGCATTGTCTAATATTTCCTCTAAGTAATCTAAAAGTTCAATAATATTTACTTCAACTTTATCCATCCCTATTCCCCCTCTATATTATTAATTAAACTTATCCATAACTTCTTCTTTTAATTCTTCTGGAACTAAGCCATTAATTGATCCTCCAAACTTTGCAACTTGCTTTACAGAAGATGAACTAACATAAGAATAAGCAGAAGATGTCATCATAAATACTGTTTCTATATCTGGGTTTAATTTCGAATTCATAAGTGCCATCTGGAACTCATATTCAAAATCTGACATTGTTCTAAGCCCTTTTAAAATAACTTTAGAATTATGTAACCTAGCAAAATCTACTAGAAGGCCTTCAAAGCTTAAGACCTCAACATTATCTAGATCTTTTGTTACTCTTTTTATAAGCTCAACTCTTTCATCAATACTAAATAAACATTTCTTATCCACATTAACTAGAACTGCTACAATAAGCTTATCGTAAATTTTAGAACCTCTATCTATTATATCCAAATGACCATTAGTAATTGGATCAAAGCTTCCTGGATATATCGCAATATTCATATCTTTCACCTTTAATTACTCCTCATATCTATATAAGCATACCGTAGTATTACCATACTTCTTACTTTTTGCTATTTGTATATCTTTATATCCCTCATATATTTCTTCTATTGAATCAATTTTTGTTACTATTATTCCATCTTTATTTAACATATTATTTTCTTTAATTATTTCTATTGCTTTTGGTATCATTTCTTTGCAATAAGGTGGATCAATAAAAATTATATCAAAGACTTTTCCTTTTTTACTTAAAGATTTTAAAGCATCATAAGAGTCCATATTTAACGGAAAGCAAAAATCATTAAACTTTAAGTTTTCTATGTTTTTTTCTAACAAAGGATAAGTAGTATTACTCTTATCTACTAAATATACCTCCTTAGCTCCTCTACTTGCTGCTTCAAGTCCAAGACTCCCTGTTCCTGCAAATACATCTAAAGCTACTGCATCTTGTATGTAATTTTGTATTATGCTAAACATAGCTTCTTTAACTCTATCTAGTGTTGGTCTAGTTTCTATAGTTTCAGGCGGAATAAGCTTTCTACCTCTAGCTTTTCCTGCTATTATTCTCATGTAATTTCCTCCTTAGCTATCATTATTTCAATTTTATCATAATATTAATTTATATACAATTTTTTTAATTAAAACAAATATATCGACTATATCTTTCAATAGATTTAGATATTTCTATGCATAATTTTACATTTTCTGTTTCATTTGAAGATATTAATTTACTTGCTTCATATCTAGAGCATTTTAATATATCTATATCTTCATATATATCTGCAAGTACTAATCCTATATCTCCACTTTGTCTAAGACCAAACATTTCTCCAGCTCCCCTTAACTTTAAGTCTTGTTCAGATATAAAGAAGCCATCTGTTGATGATGTCATTATTTCCATCCTCTTCTTTGTCTTATTATTATTTGCCTTGCCTATAAGTATACAGTAAGAAGCATATTCGCCTCTTCCAACCCTTCCCCTTAATTGATGAAGCTGTGCTAAGCCAAACCTTTCTGAATTCTCAATAATCATAACAGAAGCATTTGGTACATTCACCCCTACTTCAATAACAGTAGTTGATATTATTATCTTTGTATTACCTTCCTTAAATGAATTTATTATATCATCCTTTTCTTTTGGCTTCATCTTACCATGAAGTATTTCTACAGTAACATTCTTAAAAACATCACTTTTTAATTCTTCATATAGAGTTTCAACAGAATTTAATTCCATTTTTTCATTTTCTTCAATTAAAGGACAGACTATATAAACTTGCCTTCCAGAACTTATTTCTCTTAAAGCTAAATCATAAGCTTCCATTCTATTTTTATCAGTATAAAACCTAGTATCTATTTTCTTTCTTCCCGGTGGCAACTGATCTATAATAGAAACATCTAAGTCCGAATACATATAAAGTGCTAAGGTTCTTGGTATTGGAGTAGCTGTCATTACTAAAACATCAGGTCTTCTACCTTTATTTATTAGCTTATTCCTTTGCTCAACTCCAAACCTATGTTGTTCATCAGTAATAGCCAATCCAAGATTCGTAAAATCTACATCCTCTTGTATTAGAGCATGAGTTCCTACTACTAATAAAGGTGTTCCCCCTGAAATTAATTCCTTAATCCTCTTCTTTTCCTTTACACTAGTACTACCTGTTAAAAGCTCAACTTTAATATCAAAATCCTTATATATTTTTAAAGCTTCTTTATAATGCTGATTAGCAAGTATTTCTGTTGGTGCCATTAAAGTTGCTTGATATCCATTTTTTATAACATTAAATATTGCAATTAATGCAACAATAGTTTTTCCGCTTCCTACATCTCCTTGAACTAATCTATTCATAGAATATTTGCTTTTTTGATCTCTTAAAATATCTCTTACTACATTAGTTTGGGCATCCGTTAACTTAAAAGGAAGGGATTCTTTTAATTTTACTAATTCATCATGCCACTGAAATGATATTCCATCACTACTTCTTAAGTTATTTTTTAATAATAGAAGCTTCATAGAATAAGTGAATAACTCTTGAAACTTTAATCTATTAACTGCACTAGTTAATTCAATCTTTCCTTTTGGAAAGTGAATTTCCCTAATTGCTGTATCTAAGTCTAATAAATTATACTTTTCTAAAATATATTTAGGTAAATTATCGGTTATAATAACCTTATCTAAGGCCTCATTAATGAGTTTTGCTATAACCCTATCATTTAAATCACCTTTTAGGGGATATTTCGGGATAATCTCACTTTTCTTAGCATCGTTACACCCAACCATAGGATTAACAACCTCTAACATTTTACCTATCTTTTTAAATTTCCCCACTAAATCATATGTATTATTCATTTTAAAGGTATTTTTTATGTATTTTTGATTAAACCATTTTCCAAGAACAATATGACCATTATAATCAAATTTAATAGTACTTAAAACCTTACCATTTTTAGTTTTAATATCTCTATCATATCCTATAACTCTACAAGATAAAATTTGTTTTTCTTCTCCATCTATTTCATCAAAATCTACATCACTTTTAATAAACTCATAATCTCTTGGAAAATATAAAAGCAAATCATAAATAGTAAAAATACCACACTTATTCAGTTTTTCTGTTAATTTTGGACCTACTCCTTTTAAGGTGGATACTTCCATTTTTATATCCATATTTTCACCTCAATTTTATATATATACGTTAAATATTAAAGCACAAGTTCCCACTTATGTAAATAAAAGTAGTAACTTGTGCTTATTTATTATTCTACAGATAATAAGAAGTAGTAAAGAGGTTGCGCACCTTCATAGCATTGAACATCTAAGTCAGGATACTTTTCTTCAAGCTTTTCAGTAAAGCTTTCTGCTTCTTCTTCAGAAATATCACTTCCGTAGAAAATAGTAATAAGTTCACTATCTTCATCTATCATTTCTTCTAATACTTCTTCAGCTACCTTGCAGTGGCTTTCTCCTACCTTCTTAATTTTACCTTCTATTAAACCTAGCATATTGCCTTCTTTAATCTCAATTCCATCCATTTCTGTATCTCTTACAGCATATGTTACAGAACCTGTCTTAACCATTTCCATAGCTTCTTTTAAAGCTTCTTCATTTTCAGTTACTTCATTTTCAGGATTAAACATAGTTACACAAGTTATCCCTTGAGGTATTGAAGTAGTTGGTATAACAATAACATTCTTATCAGAAATTTCAGCAGCTTGATTTGCTGACATTATAATGTTTTTATTATTTGGTAGAACAAAAATATTCTCAGCATTTAGGTTTGCTATACATTCCATAATATCTTGGGTAGAAGGGTTCATAGTTTGACCACCTTCGATTACGTAATCTACACCTAAATCTTTAAATATATTTGTAATACCATCTCCCATTGCAACAGCAACAAAGGCATACTTCTTATCTTCTTCTACTTCTACAGCAGCTTCAACATTTTGATCCTTAAGCTTATATTCTTCTTTACTTAAAAGAACTTCTCTATGTTCTTCTCTCATATTATCTATTTTTATCTTAGATAATTCACCTAATTGTACAGCTTTAGCTAATACTGCTCCAGGATCATTTGTATGAATATGAACCTTTATTACATCTTCATATCCAACTACTACTTGAGAATCACCCATAGGTATTATATCATCTCTAAACTTTTCTGCCTTACTTGCATCAGCTAAAATGATAAATTCAGTACAGTATCCAAATTTAATATCTATATCTTCAGTACCTTGAGCACCTTGCATCTTAGCTTCTGATGGTTTGATATCTTTAATTTCTGCCTTTATATCATTCTTTAATGCATCATACATTCCATTTAATATAATGTATAATCCCATTCCACCTGAATCTACAACCTTAGCTTTCTTTAAAGCTGGTAATAATTCTGGTGTTTTATCAAGCATAACCTTTGCTTCTGTTACTATAACATCCATTAACTCTACTATATCTTTTTTATCTGTTTCAATAGCGGCTTCTGCTGCAGCTCTTATAACAGATAATATTGTTCCTTCAGTAGGTCTCATAACTGCTTTATATGCAGCTGCGCTTCCTTCTTTAAAGGCAATAGCAAGTTCAACAGCATCTACTGATTCTTTTCCTTCTAATCCCTTTGAAATACCTCTTAAGATTTGAGATAAGATAACTCCTGAGTTACCTCTAGCTCCCATTAAAGCTCCTTTAGCAAGCTTCTTTGAAGTTTCTCCAATAGAACTAGAATTTAATCCTTCTATTTCCTTAACTGCTGCCTTAAAAGTAGCTGACATGTTAGTACCTGTATCTCCATCTGGAACAGGGAATACATTTAATGCATTAACATATTCACTTTCTTCTAATAATCTATTGCTACCGTTAACAACCATGTTATAAAAATCATGGCCATTTATAGTCTGATATTTCATCTTTTTACCTCCTAGACTCTAACTGCTTGAACATTTACTGTAACAGATGAAACTTTTAATCCAGTAAAGTTTTCCACACTATAGCGCACCTTTTGTATAATGTTATTTGCTATTTCTGAAATTTTTGTACCATATTCAACCATAACAAATAATTCTACCACTAATTTATCTTCATTAACTTTTAGCTTTACACCTTTGCTTAAATTCTCTATTCTCATTAATTCCCATAGTCCTTCTGTTGCGTTCTTAGAAACCATTCCTACTACACCGTAGCACTCCATAGTAGATAAACCTACTATCTTAGCAAGCACCTCTTCAGAGTAATGTATATTTCCAAGTTCATTTGAATATCCTACCATACAGAATCCTCCTTAATATATATCTATACACTATATTTTATATTACCTTCATTTATTATTCAAGTAAATATTACATAGGTTATTATATGAAGATTCCTAAAAAGATATGAAAATGTCTATTTTAAAAGTTTTTTTGCTTTTTTATTATTTTTCCTTGCTTTTCTAGTATATCCTATGTTAAAATTTAATCTGTCCTATTGAAGAGAAATTTATCTTCAAAAATAAGGAGGTGTTTTCAAGTGGCAAGAAGATGCGAAGTTTGTAACAAAGGGGTTGTATCTGGAACTCAGTACTCCCACTCACATCGTCAATCAAAGAGAACTTGGGCTCCTAACATAAAGAGAGTAAAGGCTTTAGTTAATGGAACACCAAAGACAGTTCATGTATGTACAAGATGCCTTAGATCTGGCAAGGTTCAAAGAGCAATATAAGTTCAAATAAAAAATGCAATTGTTTATTCAATTGCATTTTTTATTTTATTTATTTTTTCCTATGTATTATCTTTTTCTTCTAAAAAATTTTATAAGATTAGATAAAAATCTTGGTAATTTAATTGCTATTATTTTCATTTATATCCCTCACTAATGTCTTGTTTCTATATACATAGTATGCAGAGATATAAAATCAGTGATTAATATTTTTAATCTTTTGTATAAAGTACTAATATTATTCCACTATTAAAAGATATATCTATATAATTCCCAATAAACTCATTTGAAGTAGTTAATGCATCACCTAACCTTAATAAATGATTATCTAAATCATACTTTGAATTTTTAATACTAAAATTCTTTACTTCGTCACTATATGCATGGAATGATATAGTATCTCCTGGATTTCCTTTTAATGAAATACTCTTATCTGTTAAAAACATCAAATTATTATCATCAACAATTCTTGCATTAATTGATTTACTTAAAGCCTTTTTTAAAAGACCAATATTACTTAAAGAATGATCATATCTTGTCCCAGTAGCGCCTAAAAGTACTATTTCATCTGGATTATTTTCTAAAGCTAAATTAAAAGCTATTTCAGTATCTGTATAGTCTTTCTCTTTTTTAAACTTTATTTTTTTTCTAGCCTTCTTTTCTATAGCATTTATAATTTTCATATCTGCTGAATCAAAATCACCTAAAATAACATCAGGTGTTATTTCATATTTATATAAGACTTCACAGCCTTTATCTGCTCCAATTATAAAGTCAGCATTTTTTACTTCTTTTAATAAAATTTCTTCTGAGGGAGCTTTTCCACCAGATACAATTACTATCTTCATCTAGCTACCCTCTAATAGCTTCTATATTTTCTTTAAGTTTTCCATCTCCAAATATTGCAGAACCTGCAACTAAAACATTAGCTCCCGCTTCAACTATTGCCTTAGAATTATTCTTATCTACTCCACCATCTACTTCAATAAGTAAATCTTTATTTACATTTAAACTCATTTCTTTAACTTCTTTTATCTTATTTAATGAATATGGAATAAACTTTTGTCCTCCAAAGCCTGGATTTACAGACATAATAAGTACTAAGTCTAACTTTTCTATTATATCTTTTAATACTATGCATGGAGTACCCGGATTTAGTGAAACCCCAGCTTTTACCCCTTTAGATTTTATATAATCTATAGCTCTATCTATATGCTTTTCTGCTTCATAATGAATAGTTATTATATCAGCACCAGCTTCAATAAATTCATCTATATATCTTGATGGATTTTCTATCATTAAATGAACATCAAAAACTTTATCAGTTTTATTTCTAATAGATTTAATTACTGGTAATCCAATAGATATATTAGGTACAAAATTACCATCCATTACATCTATATGTATGAAATCTGCACCTGCCTTATCTACATTCTTTATTTCTTCACCTAACTTTGAAAAATCAGCTGATAATATTGATGGTGATATTTTTACCATTTGTTCTTCCTCCCGTCTAATAATTCTTCTAATATTCTAATATAGAAACTATATCTATATTCATTTATTTTACATTCCTCAACAGCAGCTTTTACCGCACATTGTGGTTCCTTGTTATGAAGACAACCTCTAAACTTACAATTATGATTATACTCCTCAAATTCTGGGAAACAATATCTAAGTTCATCTTTATCAATAAAACTAATATCTATATTTGAGAAACCTGGACTATCTACTAAATATCCGTTTTCAATTTCAATAAGCTCACTATGTCTAGTTGTATGCTTACCTCTTCCTATTTTATCAGATACCGCTCCTGTTTCCATATGGCTTCTATCAATAAGAGTATTAATCAAAGTTGACTTCCCTGCACCTGAAGGTCCACATAAAACAGTTACCTCAGATTCTAATCTTTCTTTTAATAGTTCTATTCCTATAGCCTTCTTTGCATTAATAAATAATACGTCATATCCTATATCATTTATTTTCTTTTTAACTTCTTCCTTTTCTTCATTAGTTGCTAAATCTTCTTTATTTAAGCATACTATGGACTTAATATTATTATGTTCACATAAAATTAAGAATCTATTTAAAAGGTCAAAATTAATATCTGGATTTTTAATTGCAAAAACTACAAAAGCTTGCGTAACATTTGCAACAGTAGGTCTTATAAGTTCAGAAGATCTTTCTAATATATCTTCTATTACTCCCTTTCCATTAGAGACATTTATTATTACATTATCACCAACCATTGGTTTCATATCTTTATGCCTAAACTTGCCTCTAGCTTTACATTCAATTACTTCTTCCTTAGTTTTAACATAGTAAAACCCACCGATTCCTTTAATTATTTTTCCTTCCATAATTCCTCCATATAATTTTATCTTCATAATTATAATAAACAGATTTCCCTAAAAAATGCAAATAAATTTTATAAAAAAGAATCAGCACTAGGCTGATTCCCATTTATTGATTATTGTTTCCGTTGTTATTACCATTGTTTCCGTTATTATTTTGTTTCTTCTCTGTTGTAAGAGTTACAGATCCACCTTTTTTTGCTTCTGCAGTAAAATCTGTCACTATTGCATCGTCATCACTTGAAGATCCATCAGTAAAGTTAATAGATAAGCCTAAATCATTAAGTTTTTTCCTTGCATCTTTAACCGACATACCTTTACTTAAATGCTTAGTTACATCTATTGGCTCCTCTTTAAATTGCCAAACTGTCAATTTAACTTCTGAACCCTCTTTAAGCTTACCGGAATTAGGATATTGTCTTAATACTTTTTGATCTAGATCCTGATTACTAGTAATTTCGTATTTAACTTCTCCAATTTTTAATTTTGCTTCCTCTAATATAGATGTAGCTTTTTCTAATGTCTCATCTTCCACATTAGGTACATCTACCTCTATAAACTCTGGCCCTTCACTAATAGTAACCTTTATGTCTGTCTTCTTGCTTACTTTTTCCCAAGCATTTGGACTTTGTCTTATAAGCTTTCCTTTCTCCACAGTATCACTATTTTCATAAGCTACTTCCGGCTCTTTTAATCCTTTAGAAGCCAAGATAGTTTTAATATAATTCAAATCAAAATCTCTAAGATCAGGCATATCTACTTGTTCTTCACCTGCAGATACTACAACCTTAATTACAGTTCCTTTTTTAACCTTAACTCCTGGTTTTGGATCACTTTCAAGAATTGTATTTTCCGGTTTATCACTTTTATCTGTTTTACTTACTTCTATTGTTATTCCTAGGCTCTCTACATCTTTCTTTGCATCCTCTACTGTCTTCCCTACTATATTAGGTACAACTATATCACTACTACCAGTGCCACCAGCTAAAAAGAATCCTATAGAACCTAATATTAATAATGCTACTATAATTCCAATAGATACAAGTATTTTTCTCTTAGTATTCTTCTTTTTATTTTTAGGCTTCTCATCTTCATCAAAGTCATCATATTCTTCATCATCATATTCTTCATCATAGTCATCATCGTCATAATAATCATCTTCTATAGTAGAACTTTTATTAGCTTTAACATTTGATATAGGTGCCATTATGATAGTGCTATCATTATTTGTGTTTATAGCACTTCCAATTACAACATCAGGATTTTCTTGAATCTTTTGAAGGTCTTGAATCATTTCCTTTGCATTTTGATATCTCTTTATAGGCTCTTTTTCAACAGCCTTAAGTATTAATTTATTTAGGCTATCTGGAATAGCAGAATTTATATTTTTAGGAGGTACAGGCTCTTCTTGCAGATGCTTTAAGGCTACTGTTACAGGTGAATCTCCTTCAAAAGGCAGTCTTCCTGTTACCATTTCATATAATACTATACCAAAAGAATAAATATCTGATCTAAAATCAATATATGTTCCTTTTGCTTGTTCTGGTGAAAGATAATGTGCGGAACCAATAATACTTGTAGTATTTGTTATAGTTTGAGAGTCTGTTGATTTGGCAATTCCAAAGTCTGTTACCTTAACTTCTCCATTTTCAGTAACTAGTATATTTTGTGGTTTAATATCTCTATGAATTATATTATTCCTATGTGCACAATCTAAAGCTTTTGCAATTTGAAGTGCTATTTTTATTGCAGTATTATATGTTAATTTACCACTATAATTTATTAATTCTTTAAGAGTTTTTCCAGTTATTAGCTCCATAACTATATAATCAATATCATCTTGAGTCCCTACATCTAAAATATTAACTATATTAGCATCAGATAAATTTGCTATTGCAGTAGCTTCTCTTTTAAACTTTTGAGCAATATCTTTATTATCTGCAAATTGTTTTTTTAATATCTTCACAGCTACAAATCTATTAAGCTTATTACATTTAGCCTTATAAACTTCTGACATTCCGCCTTCGCCTATTTTTTCTAACAGTTCATATCTTCCGCCTAAAATTATTCCATTCATATTTGCACCCCTCCTCCAAATAACATTACAGTTATATTGTCTCTTCCACCATTAGCCTTTGCTTCTTCTACTAACTTCTCACAAATAATCTGTAATTGATTTTCTTCAATATTAATGGATAGAACTTCTTCTAAATTCACTTCATTAGTTAATCCATCACTACATAAAAGTAAGTAATCATATTCTTTATTATTTACTTCAAAAACATCTATTGCAACTTCTTCTTCTGTTCCAACAGCTCTAGTTATTACATTTTTCTTAGGATGATTACTAGCTTGCTCAGGAGATATACTTCCTGAATCTAATAATTCCTGAACTAAAGAATGATCTTTAGTTATTTTTTTAATTTCTTTTCCCTTAATAGCATAACAAGCACTATCACCTATATTAGCAACTAAAGTCTTGTCTCTAGTTACTAAAGAAGCTACTAAAGTAGTTCCCATTCCTCCATAGCTTTCAGAACAGTGAGAAAGATTATATACTTTTAAATTAGCATGTTTAATTGATTTTATTAAAACCTCTTTAGATAAATTAAAATCCATATTTTCTCTTATGTATTTTATTAAGGCTTTAGAGGCAGTTTTGCTGGCTATTTCGCCAGCATTATGACCTCCCATACCATCAGCTACAACACATATCGTATAATTTTCATCTTGATAAAATTCAGCATAATCCTCATTTAAGGTTCTAACATTACCTTGATCACTTTTAATACCAATCACAAGTACCCACTCCCCTTTATTTTTCAAGCTTTAAAAAATTCCTCCTCAATTGACCACAAGCAGCATTTATATCATTTCCCATTTCTTTTCTAACTGTAACATCTATTCCATGATCATTTACTATCTTTTCAAAATCGTCAATTGTTTTCTTTGAAGGTCTTTTTAAAGTATTTTCTTTTATTTCATTAACAGGTATAAGATTAACATGACATTGTCTTCCCTTTAATAGTTTTGCAAGGGATTTTGCATGTTCCTTACTGTCATTTATTCCTGAAACTAATGAATATTCAAAACTAATACGTCTTCCAGTCTTATTAAAATAATAATCACAAGACTCTAGTATTTCTTTAATTGAATATTTTTTCGCTATAGGCATAATTTCTCTTCTTGTTTCATCATTAAAAGCATGTAATGAAATTGCAAGAGTAATACTATATCCTTTATCTGCTAAATCATAAATTTTAGGTACTAAACCACAAGTAGAAAGTGTTATATGTCTTTGCCCTATATTTAATCCATATTCTGCATTTACTAAATCTATGAACTTAGTTACATTATCATAGTTATCTAAAGGCTCTCCACTTCCCATAAGTACAATATTAGAAATTCTTTCGCCTAAAACCTTTTGAGCAACCATAACTTCTGCTAAAATTTCACCAGCAGTTAAATTTCTAACTCTACCTTCTAATGTTGAAGCACAGAACTTGCACCCCATTCTACATCCCACTTGAGTGGATATACAAATTGTGTTTCCATAATTATATTTCATAATTACACTTTCAATTATATTTCCATCTTTAAAAGCTAAAAGTAGCTTACTAGTACCATCTAGTGTTGATTCAAATGTCTCTATTACTTCTGGAATACCTATGTAAAAATTATTTTTAAGCTTTTCAACTAATGACTTAGGTAAATTTTTCATCTCTTCAAAATTCCAAGTATTTTTATAAATCCAAGTAAAAACTTGTTTAGCTCTAAAAGAACTTTCTCCATTTTCTTTCATCCATAAGGAAACTTCTTCTAAACTATAATCTAATATATTATTCATTATATCACCTATTTTTTCTTCTTTATTTTACCCATAAAGAAACCGTCCATAGAATCATTTGGTAATATAGTTAAACTTCCATCTACGTTGTATATAAAATTATTATTATTACCTATATATAGTTTTTCAATTTCTGCATCACTATGTTTAGATAAGAACCATTTTAAATTATCTTCATTTTCTTCTTTATTTAATGTACAAGTAGAATATAATAGTATTCCGCCTGGTTTTAAATATTGCCATGCATTTTCCATTATATCTCTTTGAATTTCAACTAAATCTCTTAATTGTTGTCTTGTTTTATTCCACTTTATTTCAGGTTTCTTTCTTATTATTCCAAGTCCTGAACAAGGTACGTCAATTAATACCTTATCTCCATAGCTAATATAATCAGGATTAAGTTTAGTTGCATCCATAGTCTTACAAACTATATTAGTTAAACCTAACCTCTTAGCATTTTCCTCAATTAAAGATAACTTATTTTCATGTAAATCAAAAGCTAATACTTCCCCTGTATTATCTAATAACTCTGCAATATGAGTTGTTTTTCCTCCTGGTGCAGCACATAAATCTAATATTTTCTCTCCCTTATTAATTTCTAATAAAGGTGCAACAAGCATTGCACTTTCATCTTGAACTGTAATAAGTCCTTCTTTAAATAACTCATTACTTTCAACACCTTTTCCACCTTCTATTTTTATGGCTTCTGGACAAGCATATCCTTCTTCAATCTTATATCCCATTTCTTCAAGGTTTTCAAAAACTTCATCATACTCACCTTTAGATTCATTAACTCTTACAGTAACTTTTGGTGTTTCATTTAAGCCAGCCATTATTTTCATAGTTCTTTCTTCACCATATTGCTTAATAAAAAGTCTTATCATCCATGGTTCAAAAGAAAACTTATATCCAAGTTCATCTATTCTATTTCCTGGTACTACTATTTCCTTTTCATCTCTAATGAAATTTCTTAAAATACCATTAACTAGCTTTGAAGCTTCCATAGATATTTCTTTAGCTTCTTCCACTGCTTCATTACATGCAGCATACTCCGGTATCTTATCTAAGAAATACATTTGATAAATTGCAACTCTAAGTATATTTAATACTGTAGAATCTAAAAGCTTAATATCTTTTACAAAATTACCTATAAGCACATCTAAAGTTCTTTTTCTTCTTAAAGTACCATAAACTATTTCAGTTATAAGCCCCTTATCCTTATCATCTATATCATCTCTATTTAATTCTTTTGATAAAACTAAATTAGAATAAGCCCCTTCTTCTAAAACTCTTTGTACTATTTGTCTTGAAAGTTTTCTACTATTCATCCTTCTACCTCTTAATTATCGTTATATCTATTGTTTAAAGCTATTAATCTAATTAATTGAGAAATAGCCATTAGTGTTGCTGCAACATAAGTCATAGCTGCTGCATCGAGAACTTTTTGTGCTCCTTTTAACTCATCACCATATAAAAACGTTCTAGTCTTTAATATGCTAAGTGCTCTTGTTGAAGCATTAAATTCAACTGGTAATGTTACTAGTTGGTATATAACTGCTCCACTAAAAAATATTATACCTATATTTGCAAACAGAGGATTACCTAAAAATATGCCAATCATAAATAACCATATAGATACATTGCTTCCTATATTCACTATAGGGGCAATTCTAGTTCTTAAAACTAAGGGTGCATAATGATTTTGATGCTGAATTGCATGACCGCATTCATGAGCTGCAATTCCTGCTGAGGCAACTGTTGCCCCATCATAAACCTCAGGCGATAATCTTATTACCCTTGCTGAAGGATCATAATGATCTCCTAAATGCTTACCATATCTTTCAACCCTAACATCAAATAGTCCAGCTCCATCTAGAATACTTCTAGCAACTTCACTTCCAGTAACACCGCTAGCTGTTCTTACAGTTCTATATTTCTTATAGGCACTATCTATTTTATTTTGTGCCCAAAAAGCAATAATTACTGCTGGAATTAAAATTAAATAAGTTGTATCAAAATAAAATCCCGGATAAAACATATAGCCATCTCCTTTTAATCTTTATTTAGTTAACTTAGCTTATTATTTACCTTTATTTCATTTCCATTAATATATTGTTCTACAGTTAAAGGCTTTCCATTTGGAAACTGAATTTTTTCTATTAAAAGTACATCTTCTAGAGTGGCAACTTTAATTCCTTCCTTGCTTACGCTTAAAATAGTTCCAGGTTCCTTATTTGAATCCTCCTTTAAAACTTTAGATTTATATATTTTCATCGGAGTATCTTCATAACTTGTATGAGCAACTGGCCATGGATTAAGGCCCCTTATTAAGTTATGAATATCTATTGCTTTATTATTCCAATTGATTTTTGCAATTTCCTTATTTAACATTTTAGCATAAAATGTTTCATCATTTTGCTTAATTCTAGTAATTTCATTATTTTTTAACTTTTCAATAGTATTAATTAAAAGATCTGCTCCTCTTTCCATTAATATATCGTGAAGTTCTCCTGCTGTCATATCTATAGGAATATCTACTTCATCTTTAAGAAGCATATCTCCTGTATCTAATCCAACATCCATTAACATGGTTGTATTTCCAGATTTTTTTTCTCCCTTTATTATTGCCCAATTTAAAGGAGCAGCTCCTCTATACATTGGAAGTAGGGAGGCATGAAGATTTATGCACCCATACTTTGGAATATCTAATACCTCTTTAGTTAATATTTGACCAAAAGCAACTACTATAATAAAATCTGGTTCTAATTTTTTCAAATAATCAATTGCTTCTCTATCATCTTTTAACTTAATAGGTTGCATTACTTTTATATTGTGCATTAAAGCTACTTCCTTAACAGCAGATATAGCTACTTTCTTTCCTCTACCCTTTGGCTTATCTGGTTGAGTAAATACACACTCAACACCAAAGGTCTCAATTATTTTTTCTAAAGATGGTACTGCAAATTCTGGAGTTCCCATAAATACTATCTTCATGTCAATCCCTCCTTTGTTATTTTACATAGTCAATAAATAGTTTTCCATTTAAGTGATCATTTTCGTGTAATATAGCTCTTGCTAATAATTCTGTAGCTTCTAAGATAAATTCTTGCCCTTTTTCGTTAAAAGCTTTCACTTTTACATAATTGGCTCTTTAAACTTCGAAAGATTCTCCTGGAACACTTAAACAGCCTTCTTCTCCTATTTGGCTACTTGAAACTTCTAATATTTCTGGATTTATAAATACTCTAAGTCCCTCATCGTCATATACATCTATAACAAAAATTCTTTGTAATATTCCTACTTGTGGTGCAGCTAATCCTACTCCATCAGCTTCATACATTGTTTCAGCCATATCTTTAATTAACTTAATGGTTCTAGGAGTTATTTCTTTAACATTTTTACATTGTTTTCTTAATACCTCATCACCATTTGTTCTTATATTTCTAATTGCCATTTATTTTACCTCCTTTAAGTCAAGTTATTTGGGTTAATATCAATATACACTTTTATTTCATTATATACATTCTTATTTAATTGATAAAGTTTATCTTTAATTTTTTTACAAAAATCTAATGATAAATCCCCTTTAAATATTATTTGCCATCTAAAGTTATCTTTAATTTTAGAAATAATACATGGAACTGGACCTAAGATTTCAATATTATCTTCATCATTCGCAATGACTCCAAGCTCCCGCCTTAAATTATCCATAAAATTCTTTAAAGAAACTTCATTTTTAGAAGATGAATTTACTAATAGTATTTTACCAAAAGGAGGGTAATACATCAAACCTCTTGTTGTAAATTCATCATTATAAAAACCCTCATAATCATAATTCTTAGCATAAAGCAAACTATAATGATCTGGGCTATAACTTTGGATAACTACCTTTCCTTCTTTTTCACCTCTGCCTGCTCTTCCCGCAACTTGTGTTACTATTTGAAATGTTCTCTCAGCTGCCCTATAGTCTGGAATGTTTAAGGACATATCTGCTGCTAATATGCCTACTAAAGTAACATTTTTAAAATCCAATCCTTTAGATATCATTTGAGTTCCTATCAAAATATCTCCATCACCATTTTTAAATGAATTATAAATATTTTCATGAGAATTCTTATTTCTTGTAGTATCCATATCCATTCTTAATACTTTAGCATCTTTAAAGTATTTTTTCACTTCTTCTTCTACTCTTTCAGTTCCTGCTCCAAAATGCTTCACATATTTACTTTTACATTTAGGACATATCTTAGACTGAGGCTCTCCATGACCACAATAATGACATGCTAAATATCCATTTTTATGAAAAGTCATAGAAATATCACATTTAGGACACTTAAATACATATCCACATGCTCTACAGGAAACGAAAGTTGAAAAACCTCTTCTATTTAGAAATAATATAATTTGTTCTTTTCTACTTAAAGCTTCCTTCATCTCATGGTAAAGCTTTCTACTAAACATAGATATATTACCTTCTTTAAGTTCTTCTCTCATATCAACAATATCCATACTAGGCATTGGCTTATTATCAACCCTATTATTTAATTCAACTAACTGAATTTCTGAACTTAAAGCTCTATAATAAGTTTCTATTGATGGAGTAGCGGATCCTAATATAACCTTAGCACCTTTTAAAACACTGATATATTCAGCAACTTCTCTAGTTACATATCTTGGACTTTGTTCTGATTTATAGGTATTTTCATGTTCTTCATCTATAATTATTAATCCAAGGTTTACAAAAGGTAGAAATAAAGCACTTCTAGCTCCAATTACAAGCCTAGCCTTTCCACTCTTAACCCTATACCACTCATCATATTTTTCACCATCTGAAAGCTTACTATGAAATACCGCTACTTCTCTTCCAAATCTACCTTTAAACCTTTCTATCATTTGAGGTGTTAAGGAGATTTCTGGAACTAAAACTACACAAGATTGATTTTTACTAATTGCATCCTTTACTAATTGCATATAAACTTCAGTTTTACCTGAACCTGTTACACCCTTTAGAAGAACAATATTTTTATTAGAATTTCTTATTTCCTCTAATGCTGATTTTTGATCTATAGTTAATTCCTTCTCTTTATAATCAATATATTCTTTAATATTGTATCTATATACTATTTCTTCTGAAACTTTTAAATACTCTTCTTTAATAAGCTTATTAATTTTATAGTTTGAAAATCCCTTTTCTTTTATAAGTTCACTCTTATTATATTTACCTTCATTGTCTCTTATAAAATCAAAAATATCCTTGTATTTTTCTTCTATTTCAGAAGTAGGAATAATCCCAGTAGAAACAACTAACTTAAATTTATTTTTAGCTCCTTTTAATACTCCTTGTGGAATTAAAAGTCTTATACCATCAATATATCTGCATAAATAATTTTCTTTAAGAAATTCTATTAATTTTAAATCATCACTGTCTAAAAGTGGTTCTTCCTCTACAATAAGCTTTATACTTTTTATTTTAAATCCTTCTATTTCATCATCCTTTAAAGCCATTATAAATCCATCAGCAAGTGAATTTTTAATTCCAAAAGGAACCTTTACCCATTGACCTTCTTTTATTTTATCTTCTAATTCTTCAGGTATCTTATAAGTAAAAGGTTTATCTATATCCAAGGCATCATTATTAATAACAATTTCTGCATATTTTTTCAAATTTACTCACCCTTTTATTAGGTACTAATTATAATGATATAAAAGAAAGCGCATTTTAGCGCTTTCTTAAAATAGTATCAAAGATTTTTGAAGCAACTTTTCTTTTGCTCATCTTTTCTAAATTAATTTCTTCTCCATCTTTTGTAAAGATAACTACTTTATTATCATCACTACCAAATCCAGTATCTGAACTTGTAATATCATTAGCTACTATATAATCTAAATTCTTGTTTTCTAGTTTTCTCCTTGCATTTTCACTTATATTAGTGCTCTCTGCAGCAAAACCAACAAGGATTTGATTAGTCTTCTTTTCTCCAAGAAGCTTTAATATATCATTATCTCTGACGAATGTTAAAACTAAGTCTCCATCACCTTTTTTTATCTTATCATTACTATAATTCTTAATTTTATAATCTGCAACTGCTGCAGACTTTATAACAATATTACTATCATCATAGTTTTCAAAGATGGCTTCCTTCATTTCTTCATTTGTAGTTATATTTATAACCTTAACTCCAGAAGGAGGTTTTAAATTTGTAGGACCTGAAACTAAAGTAACATCAGCTCCTCTATCCCGTGCTTCTTCTGCTATATAATATCCCATTTTACCAGTAGATTTATTAGTTATAAATCTAACTGGATCAATATTTGAATATGTAGGTCCTGCACTAATCAAAACCTTTTTTCCTAGTAAATCTTTGGGAATATCTTCGTTTTCTAGTACATCTAAGACTCTTTCTATAATAGTATTCACATCTGCAAGTTTACCCTTGCCTTCATCGCCACAAGCAAGCCTTCCTGATGCAGGTTCAATAAATTCATAACCTAAGCCCTTAAGCTTTTCTATATTAGATTGAACTATTTTATTTTCATACATATTTGTATTCATTGCTGGTGCAAATATCACTTTAGCTTTTGTAGCCATAATAGTAGTTGATAACATATCATCAGCAATACCATTAGCTACCTTTCCAATTATATTTGCTGTTGCTGGTGCTACTAGGAAAACATCAGCTCTTTTTGCCAAAGATATATGCTGTATTTCAAAAGCCTTTGGTTCTGCAAACATATCTGTAGTAACCATATTTTGACTTAAAGATTGAAATGTAAGAGGTGTAACAAACTTAGTTGCAGACTCAGTCATTATAACTCTAACATCTACATCCTTTTTTCTCAAAGCACTTACAATATCTAATGCTTTATAAGCAGCAATCCCTCCACTAACTCCTATACAAACACACCTTTTATTTTCCATATTATCTAGAACCTTCTTTTGTTGGTGATTGTTCAAATCCAACTTCACCTTCATTTACTTCATTAATTGCAATAGTAAGTGGTTTTTTTGACTTTGTTACAACTAATGGTTCACTTCCATTAATTAATTGTCTTGCCCTTTTTGATGTTACTATTACTAATGAATATCTATCATCTACCTTTTGTAGTAAATCCATAATTGATGGATTAATCATAGAGTTGTTCATGAATTAAGCCCTCCTTAGAATCTAAAATTGTATTTTCCTTTATTCTATCTACTCTACATTTTTCAGCAGTAATAATCCCTTCCACTTTAGCTACAGCCACTTCTAGAGTATCATTAACTACTGCATAATTATATTTTGAAACATAATTGATTTCCTTATAAGCATTTTTAAATCTAGTCATTAAGGATTCTTCTGTTTCGCTTCCTCTTTTAATTATTCTTTGTTTTAATTCTTCCATAGATGGTGGAAGAATGAAGATAAATACGCCTTCTTTAAAGTTTTCTTTCACTTGAAGTGCACCTTGAATATCTATTTCTAAAATAACGTCTTTACCGTCTTCCAACATTTTTTCCACATTAACTTTAGGTGTACCATAAAAATTACCATGTACATTAGCATATTCTAAGAAGCCATTATTTCTTACCTTTTCTTCAAAATCTTCCTTTGTTAAGAAATAGTAATTTACTCCCTCAACCTCACCATCTCTAGGATGTCTAGTAGTAGCTGAAACTGAAAGATAAATATTTTTATGCTTTTCTAATAAAGCCTTACAAATAGTACCTTTTCCAGCTCCAGATGGACCTGAAATAACTATTAATACTCCTCTATTACTTTGCATTATTCATCTACCTCATCTACTGTTTCATCTTTAACTACTAGTCTATGCGCAACAGTCTCCGGTTGTACAGCTGATAAAATTACATGGTCGCTATCAGTTATAATAACAGCTCTTGTTCTTCTACCATAAGTTGCATCAATAAGCATCCCCCTATCTCTTGCCTCTTGAATTATTCTTTTAATAGGTGCAGATTCAGGACTTACTATAGCAACAAGTCTATTTGCAGATACTATGTTTCCAAATCCAATGTTAATTAATTTGATTCCCATTATTTTCCTCCTAATTATTCTATATTTTGCACTTGTTCTCTTATTTTTTCTATTAGATTTTTTATGTTAATGACATAATTAGTCATATCCATATCACTTGATTTTGAAGCAATAGTATTTGCTTCCCTATTCATTTCTTGAATTATAAAGTCTAACTTTCTTCCGATTTGTTCACCATCTTTTAAAGTTAGTCTCATTTGATTTAAATGACTTCTAAGTCTAGTAATTTCTTCATCTACTGCAGATTTATCAGAAATTATAGCTATTTCTTGAGCCATTCTTCCTTCATCAATATCTATACCTTCAAGTAATTCTTTTATTCTGTTCTCAAGCTTTTTCTTATATGCCTTTGGAACTAAATCAGATATCTTTTCAATTTCTACTACTGTATCTTCTATTTCATTTAATTTATTTAATATATCTTCCTTTAGCTTTTCGCCTTCAGTTATTCTCATATTTTCCATCATTTCTAAAGATGAGCTTATAAGAGGTTTAATTAAACTCCATATTTCTTCAATGGATTCCTCTTCTTCTACTATATTAATTACTTCAGGAAATCTTGCTATTTGAGTTACAGTAATATCATTTTTAACATTTAAGGCTTCTTCTATTTCTTTTAAGGCATTATAATAACTTTTCGCAAGCTTTACATTTAGCTTACATACTCCATCACCTTGCGAATAATCCTTTTGATTAATAAAAACATCTACCTTACCTCTAGATAGTTTAGAATTAATTAGTTTTCTTATTTCTTCCTCTAAAGCTATATAACTTTTGGGTATCCTAACATTAACATCTAAATATCTGCTATTAACACTTTTCATTTCTACAGAAAATAAATACTTATTTCCTTCGTCATTACTAGCTCTCCCAAAGCTAGTCATACTCTTAACCATATCTGCCTCCAAAGCTATTTATACATAATATAAATCATTTCTTTTTTTAGAACATCTTTAATATAATTTATGACTAAAATAAAGTCAATGGTTTATTCACAAAATGTTAACAATTAGATATAAAAAAAAGAGAAGTGAATTTTATATCACTTCTCTTTTTTTGGATTTACGAATTAAAAAGAGTTATCTTTTTAATTAATTTATAT
>NZ_JAWGSV010000022.1:0-22153 GCF_032552055.1 Clostridium sp.
GATTTAAGCTGTAAAGGCTATTCTAGTAAAGGTTAGTTTACTGAAACAGGAATTTTTATAGCTAAGGCAACTAAAAAATAGATATAAAATTACTATAAAAAGTAAATATAAAATACATCAAAAACTGAAATCTTAATAAGCTAGGGGGCAATTATAAAATGAAAATAGAATCATTATTAATTCATGGCGGAATAGATGGAGATGAAAAAACAGGAGCTGTAAATATACCAATATACCAGACTTCAACTTATAAACAGCCTGAGGTTCGTGTAAATAAGGATTATGAATATTAAAGAACAAAGAATCCAACAAGGGAGGCGTTAGAAAAACTTGTTTCAGAGCTTGAGCAAGGTTATATTTGTCGTGGATTTATATAACGAAGGTATAGATATTCTAGAAATTAATACAATACTATTTTTAAGAGCAACAGAAAATTTAACAGTATTCTTGAAACAGCTTGGAAGAAGTAACAATCCAGTAAAAGATTATATTGAAAATGGATTTTTAACTTTACCTAAGGGATGTTATAGTCTAATTGTCACCATAAAAACCACGAAAATTTAATTGTTATATTTTCGTGGTTTTATTTTGTACTCATATTTAATTAAATTTTCTTTAAGCAAAAGTATTATTATAAACAGAATATTTATTTAAGTATAATTTTATATTATGGGAATATTAAATGACTTTAGAATTATACATTAATTGATAATAATATATTTAAGTTAAACGTATTCATTAGAAATAAAAAACTATCTATTGCAATTTATGGCAATATAAGGTAAAATTATATGTGATATTAATAACAAAGTTTTGCATAGATAAAATTAAAATAATAAAAAAATTACAATTATATATTATGGGGGGAATGTAAATGTTAAAGGGTAGAGTTGCAATTGTAACAGGTGGTACAAGGGGAATAGGTTATGCGATAGTTAAAAAATACTTAGAAAATGGAGCTAAGGTGGTATTATTTGGATCTACATTAGAAACTGTAGAAAAAGCAGTAAATTCATTAAAAGAAGAAAATCCTGAATGGGTTGTTGAAGGAAAGTATCCTAAAATTACAAATGCAAAGGAAATGAAAGAGGCTATTAATAGCGTTAAAGCAAAGTATAAAAGGCTAGATATTTTAGTTAATAATGCAGGGATTTCTCAAAGTAAGAGTATATATGACTATGATCCAGAAGAATTTGAAGAAGTTATGGACATAAATGTAAAAGCTTTATTTAATGGAATTCACCCTGCTACAAAAATAATGAAGGAACAAGGTGGAGGGTGTATAATAAATACAAGCTCAATGGTAGGTATTACAGGACAAAGTTCTGGAGTAGGATATCCAACTAGTAAGTTTGCAGTAAATGGAATGACAATTTCTCTTGCAAGGGAATTAGGTATTAATAATATACGTGTTAATGCAGTAGCACCAGGAGTTACAAGAACAGATATGGTAGATAACCTTCCAAGTGAAATAGTAGAAAGATTAGTTAGAACTATTCCTTTAGGTAGAATGTGTGAACCAGAAGATGCAGCAAATGCATTTTTATTCTTAGCTAGTGATATGGCAAGCTACGTTACAGGAGAAGTATTATCAGTAGATGGAGCTGCAAGATGCTAAATATAAATTTATTAATCAATTAAAAGAAGAATTTATATTTGGAGAATATAATAAACTATTATCAAAAGAATAAAGTGTTAGACCTACTTAATTTGTAGGTCTATTTTATTTTTTAAGTAAAGATAATAGAAATGAAAATAACAATAAAATTAAATTTATTAATGCTACTTTAGCATGAAAACTAAAGAATATAACATTATATGAGGTTAAGATAGAATAATACATAAAAATATATAAACAAATTATCTCAATTTCAAGAACACTTCCCTCACCTCCACTATATAATATTACATAAATAAAAGTAATCCGATAGGAAATAAGCAAAGACGAGAAGAGTAAATTAATAAAAGCTTACAGAGAGAAATCCCCCTGGCTGTAAGGGATTTTAAGTAGATATTAATTGAAGTGCATCTCTGAGCTCTGAATCGAAATTTTAGTAGACTTCAGCGGGTACGCCTGTTATAGCGTTGAGGTATTTATGTACCAATAAATTAAGATGTCTGTTTATATAATTATGTATTATATAAAAGATAATTAGAGTGGAACCGTGGAAGTTTACTTCTGCCTCTAAGTTTTTAGAGGTAGGAGTTTTTTTATTGATCAGATATCTAAATATAGAGAAACATTATAGTTATATTCAACTTATAGATGATTATTATCAAGTGGACAAGTGAGAAGTTTTATAAAATTTAGGGTTATTTTCATTAATATGGACAAGCAAGTAGTTTCGTAAAATTTAGATTTATTTTTATTATAATGGACAGGATAAAAAATTTAGCAAATAAGAGTTCATTATTAGTTAAATAGACAAGCAGAAATTTAAATTAATGTATAAAACTATGAAAAATTATTAATAAACAACGGAGGGATATTATGAATTCTATACAATACTTTGATTCTATAGCTGAAAAATGGAATGTTATTCGTAGTGATTATTTTGAGGAAAGGTTAAAATATAAAATTTTATCAATAACTAATATAAAAGATAAGGTTGTAGCCGATTTAGGATGTGGTACAGGTTTTGTTTCTTTAGCCTTAGTAAATGAAGCAAGTATAGTATTTTCTGTAGATAATTCGAGTAATATGCTTAAGCAGTTAAGGGCTAATGCATTAGATAAGAATTATAAAAATTTATATCTAATTAAATCTTCACTTGATAGTTTATCACTTTTTGATGAATCAGTAGATATTGTTTTTATAAATATGGCACTTCATCATATAAAAGATGCTAAAAAGGCTATATCAGAGATGCATAGAGTTTTAAAGAAGGATGGAGTAGTTATTATATCTGATGTTATGGAGCATAATGGTGAGTGGGCAAGAGAAGAAATGTTTGATGAGTGGCTTGGATTTTCAAATAAGCAAATAGAAAATTGGCTAGAGGAAGCTGGCTTTAATAATATACAAATTGAAAATACAGATCTAAGCTGTAAAGGCTATTCTAGTAAAGGTGAGTTTACTGAAACAGGAATTTTTATAGCTAAGGCAACTAAAAAATAGATATAGAATTACTATAAAAAGTGAATATAAAATACATCAAAAACTAAAAACTTAATTGGCTAGGGTGAATTTTATATAAAAGCTTAATTAACTAGGAAATAATTTTATATCTAAACTTAATTATTAATGAAAGAACTATTTATAAAAATAATAGGGGGCAATTAAAAAATGAAAATAGAATCATTATTAATCCATGGTGGAATAGATGGAGATGAGAAAACAGGAGCTGTAAATATACCCATATACCAGACTTCGACTTATAAACAGCCTGAGTTTGGTGTAAATAAGGGTTATGAATATTCAAGAACAAAAAATCCAACAAGGGAGGCATTAGAAAAACTTATTTCAGAGCTTGAGGAAGGTTTTGCTGGTTTTGCTTTTTCTTCAGGAATGGCAGCTACCACTGCCGTTCTTTCCCTTTTTAAATCTGGAGATAAGATAGTTATTTCAAATAATTTATATGGGGGAACATTTAGGGTTTTAGATAAGGTTTTTAATCACTTTGAAATTAAATATAAAATAGTTGATACTTCTAATTTAGAGGAAGTAAAGAAAAGTATTGATGAAGATGTAAAAGCTATTTTTATAGAAACTCCAACAAATCCTTTAATGGATATAACTGATATTAAAGGTATTTCAACTATAGCCAAGGAAAAGAACATATACACTATAGTTGATAATACTTTTATGACTCCTTACCTTCAAAAACCAATTAACCTTGGGGCTGATATAGTTGTTCATAGTGCTACTAAGTATATTGGTGGACATAGTGATACAGTTTCAGGATTAGTTGTTGTTAATAATGAAGATTTAGCAAAGAAACTTCATTTTATTCAAAATTCAACTGGTGGTGTTTTATCTCCTTTTGATTCATTTATGTTAATAAAAGGTCTTAAGACATTAGCTGTTAGAATGGATAGGCATAATGAAAATGCAAAGAAGGTTGCTGAATTCTTAAGAAATAGAGAAGAAGTAGAAAAGGTGTATTATCCAGGCTTTGAAGACAGTTCAGGATATGAAATTCAAAAAAGACAAGCTAAGGGCTATGGTGGAATGATATCCTTTGTTATAAAAAATAGATATGATTATAAAAAGTTTTTTAATGGACTTCAGATAATAACTTTTGGGGAAAGCTTAGGGGGAGTTGAGTCGTTAGCTTGTCATCCAGCTTCAATGACTCATGCTTCAATACCTTATGAAATAAGAGAAAAGGTTGGAATAGTTGATAATTTAATAAGATTATCTATTGGTATAGAAAATATTGAGGACTTAATTAAAGATATAGAAAATGCATTAAAGGAGAGTAAGATAAATGGTTAAAGTAGAAAGTTTTTCACTAGATCACACAAAGGTTAGGGCACCTTATGTTAGAAAATGTGGAACTCAAAAAGGTGTAAAAGGAGATATAATATCTAAATTTGATTTAAGATTTATGCAACCTAATTTAGAAATATTACCAAACCCAGCTATCCATAGCTTAGAGCACTTACTTGCAGGACTTATGAGAGAAAAAATAGATAATATAATAGATATTTCACCAATGGGGTGTAGGACAGGTTTTTATTTGACTGCATGGGGAGAAGTTGAAGTAGATACTGTAATAGAGGCTCTGGAATATAGTTTAAGAAAAGTATTAGAAGAGGAGGAAGTTCCAGCAGCTAATGAACTTCAATGTGGTAATTATAGAGATCACTCTTTAGAGCTTGCAAAGGAATATGTGAAGAAAGTATTAGAGAAGGGATTTAGTAGTGAAGTATTTCGATAATATACAAGAACTAATAGGAAATACACCTATAATTAAGCTTAATAATTTAAATATTAAGGCAGGAGTTAATATATTTGCTAAACTTGAAAATAACAATCCTGGAGGAAGTGTTAAGGATAGAATAGGAATTTATATGATTGAAGCAGCTGAAAAAGATGGAATATTAAAAAGAGGATATACAATAATTGAAGCAACTGCAGGAAATACTGGAATTGGAATAGCAATTGCAGCAATAAATAAAGGTTACAATATAATATTTGTAGTTCCTGAAAAATTTTCTATAGAAAAGCAAACTTTAATGAGAGCTTTAGGAGCTAGAATTGTAAATACCCCAAGAAAGGATGGAATGCTTGGTGCTGTAGAAAAAGCTGATGAATTACTATTAACTATAGAAAATTCAATAAGCTTAAGACAATTTGAAAATCAGGCAAATCCTCTTGCTCATTATGAAAAAACTGGTCCTGAAATATATGAAGCGATGAATGGAGAAATAGATTATTTTGTATCAGGTGCTGGCAGTGGAGGGACATTTGCGGGAGTAGTAAAGTTTTTGAAGGAGAAAAATAATAATATAAAGGCAATATTAGCAGATCCAGAAGGCTCTACTATGGGGGGAGGAATTGAAGGCTGTTATGATATAGAAGGTATAGGAAATAACTTTATTCCAAGTACCATGGATATGAAGCTAGTTGACGATGTTATAAAAGTTTCTGATAAAGAGGCCTATGACATGGTGAAGTTAATTGCATTAAAGGAAGGTCTTATTGTAGGAAGCTCTTCTGGAGCAGCTCTATCAGCAGCATTAAAGCTCGCAGATAAAATAGAGAAAGGTAATATAATTACTATCTTACCTGATAGAGGAGATAGGTATTTTAGTAAAAATATATATTAATAGAGCTAAATTATGGAGGCAAGTAATAACAGGTCTCCACTATAACATATATAATAAAAGCTACAAGTTTAAAGTGGCTTTTTATTTTACCTAAATATCCATTATGACACAAATAAAATATGTATTGATAGTAGAAATAAAGGTTGAGTTAGATTTACTGAAGTAAGGTTTATCTAAGAAGATAGTAAATAAGGAAAAGATAATAATAACAACTTTCATCATCACAAGTTAATTATTTATGCGAGATTTATATTATAAGATAATGTTCATAGCTAAAAGAAAAGGTTATTATTGTAAAATAATTACATTAAACTTATAATATTAGTATAATTCATAAGTTTTGTATATTTTTAAATCTATGGTCATATACAATAGCAACGAAGTTAGGAGAGGAGTAAAGTGAAAAATGTAAAAGAAACTGTGTATGAATTTATGCAACAAGAAATTTATAGTAAAAGTGAAAACAAAACTGGTTTACAGACTAAAACAATTGCAGAGTCTTTAGGGTTACATCGTTCAAATGCTAGTACTATATTAAACGAACTAGTAAAAGAAGGCAGGCTTATAAAGACAACAACGAGGCCAGTATATTATAAGATTCCTGAGGCAATACAATATAGTACAGAAAACTCATGTTTTGCTCAATTAATTGGTTATAATGGTACTTTGAAGAATGCAGTTCAATTAGCAAAGGCTGCAATATTATATCCACGTTCCAGTTTAAATGTTTTACTTTCTGCTAAAACAGGTTGTGGTACAAGTTATTTTGCATCATTAATGTTTCAATTTGCTAAGGCAAAAGGAATTTTAGCTCAAAATTCTCCCTACGTAAAAGTGGATTGTAGGCATTATTCTAAAAATGTTTCTGTATTAAGTGAGGAGCTTTTTGGAGGTGGAGGAGATTTAAATAAGAGTTGTTTTGTAAAAGCTCAGGGAGGAATGCTTTTTTTAAATAATATAGATTTATTAGATGCAAAGCAACAAAGTAGACTTTTCGCTTTCTTAGATTCCGGGAAAATTTATTCAGAAGATAAATCAGAATCAATAAATTGTAATGATTTATTTTTAGTATTAGCATGTTCTCCACAAAGTTCTTTAGAGATTAATCGAATTATTCCTGTAACAATAGAATTGCCTGAGTTGAAAGATCATTCTATGAAGGAAAGATTTGAACTTATTAATCATTTCTTTAAAGTTGAAGCTAGCAATTCAGACAGATGTATTGAAGTTACTACTGAAGCAATTAAAGCATTATTGTTATCAGATTTTACTTACAATATAAAAGGTTTAGAGTTGGAGATTAAAACAGCATGCGCAAATGCTTATTTAAGGGTAGTTAATGAGGCAGAGCAAAGTCTTTGTGTATGTGTTAATGATTTCAAAGGAGAAGTTAGAAAAGGACTATTAAACCAAAAAGGTTATGATAATGAAATTTATTTACTTTTTGGAAATAGAGAATCTATTATTTATGATAAAAAAGCTACGATACTAGGGTATGATGAGTCTAATTATGGTGATGATATGTATTCTGAAATAAAAAAGCAGTATGATGAATTAAATAATCTTGGTATTAATGATAGCAGTATAAAAGACGTTATGAACAATCATATTAGCAATTTATTTAAGAAATATAATTATTATAGTGGATTAAATGATTCAAATAATTTAGAGCAATTATCCAAAATAGTAGATAAAAAGGTTATTGATATAGTAAATCATTTTCTAAATAATACGAAGAAGGAACTTAGAAGAGATATAAAACCTAGCACATTCTATGGTCTTTGCTTACATATTAATTCATTATTAACATTAAATTTTGATAAGCAAAGAATGGATAATGATCAGATTGTAAAAATTATTCAAGATTATCCTCTGGAATATGCTTCTAGCGTGCAATTAGCAACAATTTTAAAAGAAAATTTAGATTTAAATCTACCAATTCATGAAATAGTTTTAATTGCGATGTTTTTAATTGAATTAGATGAAAGTAATGATAATGGACATCCTGCGTTACTTTATATTATGCATGGTAATGAAACAGCATCTTCATTAAAGGATGTTACTAATAGTTTAACTCAATGTAATAATGCATATAGTTATGATTTAGCTTTAGATATTGGAAGCAAACAAGCTATAGAGGAAATAAAATCTTTGATTAAGAAGATAGATTGTGGCAAAGGTGTTATTGTCATATATGATATGGGATCTATTAAAACAATGATTGAAACTATCTCAGAAGAAATAGATATACAAATTAGGTGTATTAATATTCCTATTACTTTAGTTGGAATAGATGTTGCAAGAAAATGTTCAATGGAAAGTGATATAGATTATGTATATCATATGGCTAATCTAGAAATTAATAAGATGAGAGAAAATACAGAAAAGCATAATAGTATTATCGTTACACTTTGTCATACTGGAGAAGGCGGAGCAATACAGTTAAAGAATTATATAGATAAGTACTCAAAGCTAGGAATGAAAACAATAGCTCTATCAATATCAGCCCGTGATGAATTGTTAAAGGAAGTTACTACACTTAAAAGAATGTATAATATTCATAGCTTTATAGGAACATATAATCCAAAATTATTTGGTATTCCATTTATTTCTATTGAGAAGATTTTTGAAAGCACCAAAGAAGATTTAGATCGTATATTAATGTTTCATCCAGTTAAGTCAAAATTATGTGATTATAATAAGATTTATGAGCATTTAGCAGAAGAGTTTAAGTATGTATCAATATCTAAGTTAAAAACAGTTCTTCCAGGTATTATAGATGAATTTAGTTTATTATATTCATTAACTGAAGATCAGCGCATGGGATTATTTATGCATTTAGCTTGTTTAGTTGAAAGGTTATTACAAGGTAACTCTGTTAAAAATAATAAATATAGAGATAAGATTATTTCAATCTTTGAAGATGAGTATCAGTCTACTGTCAAAATACTAAAAGTTTTAGAAAAGACATTCAAAATTATAATTGATGATAATGAAATTTCAACGATTATTATGATTATAAAAAAAATATAAATTTTAATTGAAGATGATATGCCTCCTAATTAAACAGGAGGCATATTATTTGCAGCAAAATGAGAATTGATTTTAAATAATTAAATATGAGCAATCTCTACACTTTCACTTCTGTTATCAATAATCTTCTTTTGAAGATCATAAAGAGTATCTGTCATTCTCCCATAATAAACTGCTTCACTAAACATTCTAAGTACTTTATTTTGCTTTTTGTTTTCAAAATCTTCTAAGTGCTGATTAAATACAATTTTTAATCCATCATCAACTAATTCTGTTTCGAAAGAAATAGTAATAGTATCAGCCAAGGATTTTGTTATAGATTTGTAAATAGAACCTCTTTCATAATCTAATATAGATACATCAATACGGGTAAGAGCATCTTGTTCATGTTTTGAATACTTCAACCCTTTCTTAATATCTTTGATGCTTAATTCCTTACCAGTACATTGACGGATATTAGATAATAAATCAGCTTCTAAAAAATCATAAAATTCTTTTTCTGTTATTTTTAATATTCTTGTTAGCTTCATAAATACATTATAGCATACGAGGAACTATTAAAATACAACAATGTAAATAATTACAAAATCTATACTTAATAGATAAAATCCTTAGACACTAGAAAAAAATCAATGAAAAATTTATACACTAACTTAGAAATATCACATTTATTATTAGCTTCTTAAATAGTAAATGTATTTTAATAAATATACTAAAAAAATACTGTATAAAAGAGTGATTTAATACAGTAAATGGCCTTTTGACAAGTGAAAACCTATACATTAGAATGGAATCAATCAAGAGATTAAAGGAAAAATTATACAAAATAGTAATTGAACAAGAAAAAGGGGGACTGGTTATGGATGAAGAAAATGTTTTATCATCAATGACTATTATTGCAAATTCAGGTGATGCACGATCATATGCATTTAGGGCACTAGAGGAAGCCAAAGCAGGGAATTTTAAAGAGGCTGAAGAAATGCTAAACAAATCACAAGAAGCAGCTAACTTAGCTCATAAGGCGCAAACCGAGCTGTTAGTTAAAGAAGCTAATGGAGAAAAACAAGAAATAAATGTATTACTTATTCATTCACAAGATCATCTGATGACAAGTATGCTTGCAGTAGAGCTAATTAAAGAATTTATTTTACTTTATAAAAACAAATAAATTTATGGGAGGAATAATAATATGAAAATTTTATTAGTATGTGCTGGAGGAATGTCAACAAGTATTTTAATGAAGAAGATGGAGAAATATTGGAAGGAAAATGGGATGGACCTAGAAATAAAAGCAGTAGGTCTAGGAGAATATCAAGATGTATATAAGGATTTTGATATTGTTATGATGGGACCACAAGTATCATATCGAATAAAAGAAGTAAGAGAAAATACAGGATTACCTTGTGCACCAATTGAATCATTTGATTATGCTATTGCAAATTGCCCTAATATTATGAGTTTAGCTAAAAAATTATATGCTGAAAGATAGATAGGAAATATGGATAGGGAAAGAGGAGAGGAAAATGGAAAAAATATTTGAAAGTAAATTTATGATTAAACTTCAAGACTTTGGACAAGGTTTAGGACGTAACAAATATTTAGGTGCATTACAAGCTACAATGATGTCTTTAATGGGTATCATAATGGTAGGTGCTATATCACAAATTATCTGCTCAGTGGGCAGTGAATCTATGTTAAATTTATTTACTTCTGATAGCAAAACTTATGCAATACTTTATTTACCTTATCAATTTACTATGAATTCTTTATCTTTATGGGTTGTTGTTTTATTTGGATATAACTATGCTAAGAACTTAAAAATGAAAAGTCCAATAATGAATGCTGTGGATGCGTTAGTATGTTTCTTATTAGTTGCTGGTGGATTAATTATAAGTGAAGTAGGTGCAACAAGTATTGATATGACTTATCTTGGAGCACAAGGAATGTTTATTGGATTCGTAGTTGTATTTGTATCTGTCAGAATTGAAAAGTTCTGTGCTGATAAGAAGATTCGTATTAAGATGCCAGATGTTGTTCCTCCTTTCTTACAAGATGGTTTTGCATCAATTTTACCTTTATTATTTAGTGCTATTATTTTTTTAGGAATTTCTACATTAGTATCAATATCTACAGGAGGAGTTTATAATATTTGCTCAGGATTTATGGCATTATTGGGAGCTCCATTAAATGCATTAACATCAGTTCCAGGTATGTTTATTATTTGTATATTTGCAGCATTATTATGGTGTTTTGGTATTCACGGAACTATGATTATAGTCCCAATTATTATGCCTTTAGGTATTCAAGCAGCAGTTTCAAATGCAGCATTACATGCTGCTGGTGAACCATTAGTATTTTATCCAGTTGCTTTATTTGGATCAATAGCTATCTGTGGAGGTACAGGTAATACTTTACCACTTACATTAATGGGATTACGTTCTAAATCTAAACAAATTAAGGCAGTTTCAAAAATTTCTGCTGCTCCAGGATGGTTTGGTATAAATGAACCTATGACCTTTGGTATGCCGATTATGTACAATCCTATATTGTGTATTCCATATGTGCTAAATATTCCAGTAGTTATGTTATGCACATATTTAGCTTATAAGTTTGGTTTCTTACAACCAGCATGGATATCTATTTCAGCTTTACTTCCAATGGGATTTGCTCAATATTTATCTACATTAAGATGGCAAAATGCTATTTGGGACTATTTAATGATAATTCCATCTGGACTTATTTGGTATCCATTCTTTAAGATTTATGAAAAACAATTAATAGCGAAAGAATCTGCTGCATTAGAATCTAATCAATAATATAGAAGCAGATAATATAAAAATAAGAAAGTGCCAACAAATAGTCTGGCACTTTCCAAATAAAATATAGGAGGAGTAAATATGAGTTTTCCGAGTAATTTTTTATGGGGAGCTAGTAGTTCAAGTGCTCAAATTGAAGGCGGATATAATGAGGATGGCAGAGGATTATCTATATGGGATGTTAAGGAGTTAAATTCCGGAACTTGTAGTTTTCATTATTCATCTGATTTTTATCATCATTATAAAGAAGATATTGCTTTAATGGCTGAAATGGGATTTAAAGCTTATCGTATGTCTATTTCTTGGAGTCGAATATTACCTTCTGGAGAAGGCGAAATTAATCAAAAAGGTTTAGATTTTTACAAAAATGTTTTTAATGAATGTCATAAATATGGTATTGAACCAATAGTGACAATATTTCATTTTGATTTACCTCTTGCTTTGCAAGATAAATATGGTGGATGGAATGATCGTCGTATGATTGATGCTTATGTGAATTACTGTAAGATTTTATTTGAAAACTATAAGGATGATGTGAAGTATTGGTTAACATATAATGAGCAAAATATGCTTATTTTCTTTGGTGCTGTTGATATGATAGGTGGAACAAAAACTATGCAATCTGGTAATAAGCTTTATAATCAAGCTCATATTCAATTAGTTGCACAAGCTAAAGTAATCCATTTATGTCATGAAATGTGCCCAGATTCTAAAATAGGGCCAGCGCCTAATATTACCACCTCTTATCCAAAGACTTGCAATCCAATTGACTATTTAGCTGCTATGAATATGGATGATTTGAGAAATAATTTTTATTTAGATGCATTGATATTTGGAAGATATCCTCAAAGTGTTCTACGTTATTTTGAAATGAATAATATTTCTATTGATGTAGAGGATGGGGATTTTGAATGTATGGCAACTTGTAAGCCAGACTTCATTGGATTTAACTGTTATGGTAATGATACAACTGAATATTTGAAATACTATAAAGTTGATTTTAGTGATATGGTACATGCTGATAATCGTGATATTAGTTACTTAATGAAATTAATGGATAAGCCAGGTGTTGGTAGAGCAAGTAAAAATGATTATTTCCCTACAGGTGAAGATGGACATACATTTGATCCTTATTGTATTCGTGTTACAGCAAGACGATTAACAGATCGTTATCATTTGCCAGTTATTATTACAGAGAATGGATATGGTCGTCCTGATACATTAGAAGAGGATGGAAGTATTCATGATAGTTATCGTATTGAACATTTAAGAGAAACAATACGACAAATGAAAATTGGTATTGAAGAAGGGGCTGACATAATTGGTTATTGTCCATGGAGTGCAGTCGATTTAGTTTCTACTAGAGAAGGAATTACAAAACGTTATGGATTCATCTATGTAGATAGGGATGAAGATGACGAAAAGGCAAAATCAGCTGAAATGAAGCGTTATCGTAAAGATTCATTTTATTGGTACAAAAAAGTTATTGAGACAAATGGTGAGATTTTAGAAATGGAGGGTAAATAAATGACAGGTTTTCCTAAGGAGTTTTTATGGGGTGGTGCAACAGCTGCCAATCAATATGAAGGTGGATGGAATGAAGGAGGAAAGGGAATAAACACATCAGATGTTATGACAGCAGGTTCACATACTGTTCCGCGTAGGGTAACTTATAGAAACATAAAAACTGGTGAAACAGGCTCAATGAATGGTTTTGGAGGAGAGGTAAAATTTACACAAGATTGTGTTCCGGCAGTTATTGATGGTGAATATTATCCAAGTCATGTAGCAACAGATTTTTATCATCGTTATGCAGAAGATATTGCATATATGGGGGAAATGGGATTTAAGACATTTCGTTTAAGTATGAACTGGGCACGTATTTTTCCAAATGGTGATGATAAAGAGCCTAATGAAGAAGGATTAAAATTCTATGATAATGTTTTTGATGAATGTATGAAATATGGCATAGAGCCATTAGTAACATTATCACATTATGAAACTCCAATTAATCTAACTATAAAGTATGGAGGTTGGTCAAATAGAAAGTGTATAGATTTCTTTGATAACTATGCGAGAACAGTATTTAAACATTATGAAGGAAAGGTTAAGTATTGGTTGACGTTCAATGAAATTAATATAATGGAATTTGCTCCTTTTGTTGCAGGGGGAGTAGCAGATCCAAAACCTCAAAACAAAGCACAAGCAGCTCATAATCAGTTTGTGGCAAGTGCGAAGGCTGTAAAGGCAGCTCATGAAATTAATGACGAAATTAAAGTAGGACAGATGCTAGCATATCAGCCAATTTATGCATATACTTGTGATCCTAATGATCAATTATTAATAATGGAAAGAAGTAAAAGTGGTTTATTCTATTCAGATGTACAAACAGGTGGACATTATCCAAATTATAGATTAAAACAATATGAAAGAGAAGGTATTGTCTTGGAAACAGAAGCAGAAGATTTTGAGCTTATTGAAAAGTATTCAGCTGACTTTTTAAGTTTTTCATGCTATGGCTCTAGTACAATGACAACCCATGATAATGTTGAAAATAGTGGTGGAAACTTTAGTATGGGAATTAAAAATCCATATTTAGAAACAAATGCGTGGGGATGGGCAATAGATCCAGCTTGTTTAAGAATTGCATTAAATACTTTATATGAGCGTTATCATAAACCATTATGGATAGTTGAAAATGGTATAGGATGGGATGATAAAAAGGAGGAAGATGGAAGCATACATGATACTTATCGTATAGAATATTTACGTAAAAATATTAAATCTATGAGTGATGCTATTAATATTGATGGTGTTGACTTAATGGGATATACAATGTGGGGATGTATAGATTTAGTTTCTGCAGGAACTGGAGAAATGAAAAAACGCTATGGTTTTGTTTACGTGGATCGTGATGATAATGGAAATGGAACTTTAGATAGAAGTAAGAAAGATAGTTTCTATTGGTATAAAAAGGTTATTGAAACTCAAGGAAAAGATTTAGATTAATTAAAAAAGCTGACTCCTAGTAATTTAGGAATCAGCTTTTATTTTATAACCCAATACATCTTAATGTATTTAATAGTGGATATTCTTATGGGGAATTTTATTATAAGTATGAATGTTACTTAGTCTTTTTTATGAAACCGAAGACTTCTGTACCTTTCATAGAATCTAATAACATTATTTCTTCCTCTGGAATACGTCCTAATAAGTTACGTTGACCATCCACTTCTATATCCTTTAATACGATTTGAACTTCGCCAAGATAATGAGCTAGGTTATTATTAACTATTACAACATCCCCACGAGTATAGTGTGTTTTATCACATTTTCTTTCTGGGATAGATTTTCCTTTATAAATAACTCTAGTAAAGCGAGAACGAAGCATATAGTTTAAACAGTCTCCCAAATCATTATGTGTTTTGAAATCAAATAGAATTTCTTTTTCTAAATCACTAATACCTTCTTCAAGGTTAATGTTAAAAGGAACTCTTTTTATTTCACCATTAGGAATAAAGTTCTTTAAGATACCGAAAGAATCATTAACTGGTACATTAATAAATACTTCTTTCAGAACACTATCAATAGCTTTAAATTCTTCTTCACTTGCAAAGGCATTTCCTATTAATATTTCATCTATATTATTCATAACTAAGCAATGTCTTAATTGAAGATCAATTGGTAAGTTTCTATGATTTTCAATTGTTGGAAGACCATCACTTACTGGCCAAGGTCCATGTGTTCCTTCAACTTGACTTGAAATGAAAATTCCTACTTTAATATTCTTACTTTGCCAGTAGTTATTTAAATCATTGATTTTCTCAATACTAGGTGCAGTATATCTTTGTGGGTAGAAATTGTGACAAGTTGATAAATTTTCAATATTAGTACCATTATCAATAGCTTTTTCAATAACATCAACAAATGATGTAGACATCTCAATATGAATTCCATCCTTATTGTTAATTAGAATGGCATCTCTTTCATCATTAAAGGCGAAGTCCATACGAATTGTATCGATACCCATTTCTTTGAATACAGATAAATCAGTTTCAGTTGCTCCCATTTGTTTGAAGAATTGACCATTTGAATCACCTGATACTTCCATACCATATTTGTGAGCTATTTCACTAAAAGATTTAAAGTAGTTAACAATTTCTTCTTTTGTGCCTTCTACTGAGAATAAACTTGTAAATACCTTTGAAAAACCATACTTTGATGCAAGTTTTAAATATGCATCTATTTCCTTAATTTTTTCTTGTTCTGGATAAACAGAAACTCCTAAACGAACCATTTTATAATCCTCCCATAAATTGAATATTTTATAAATTAGCATTCTCTATCCTTAAAATATAAAAAACTGCTTATAAAAGAATATAAAATACATCTTTATAAAGCAGGTTTAGCTTGAACTTAAACAATTACTATTCATTTCACAATTATATTGTGAGCGTTTTTATTGGGCTTGTCAATATTTTAAGTAAGAAGAATAGCAAAAACAAGAAATTTTAGAAAGATAATATGGTGTGATTTCAGATAGGATTAGCATAAGATTTTGTTCTATAAGTTTAATAAAGTGACAATTTTATTTAACTTATTATTAGAAATATTTTTTTCTTCATAGGCACAAAATTAAGAAATTTATATATTATGTAATATAAGGATTAACTAACAATATTTTAACTAGATAAAACGGAGGAAGAATCATTATGAGTGATAATAATGTAAATACAAATGAAAATTTAGCTGAAAACGCAGCTGCAGTAAGACACTGTGCAGAAGTTAAGAGTATACCACAATCTTTAACAGAACAAACTCCAGTAGCACCTGCTGTTATTGCACAAGGACCAGTAGTTGTTAAGGTTCCAGTTGTATTAGCAGAGACAAATATAACTATACCAGTTGAAGCTACTATTAAATTAGATCACCCAGCTATAGAAATTAAGAGAATTAGAAAGAATGTATTTTTAAATCAATCTAGAATTATTCCATTTTCTCAAGATAGCCAATTTGGTACTGGAATACTATTTATAAGTGGTTTTATAAGAAAGAATATTGAGTATGCAACTAAAACTTGTAGTAGATATGGCTCTCCTAATATTTGTGGAGATATAAGACATTGTACAGTTGAAGTACCTTTCCACTTTACAACAAGAATTACTTTCCTTAGACCACCAGTTTTTATTCCTAACTTTACTCCACTTGAATTAGAATTCTTTAATGATAAAAATAAGAGTTGCGATGCTTGTGCAGATCCAGTTATTGGACGTAATGTATGTGATCAAAGCTTCTTAAATACAGAAATCTTTAATGAAAAACCTTTTACTGAATTAGTAAGAGCAGATATAGCTGAAATTGATATTCATACAGACCCATATAAAGATTGTGAAACTCCTACAGAACAACTTTTCACTAAGCTTACAGAAAAAATAGTTGTTAATTTAACATTAAAAGTATTACAAAATCAACAAGTAAGAGTTACAGCTTTAGTTTAATAGAACTACCAATCTAAGAATTATAAAATAATTTTATAAGATTTGATTAATTAATAGAATAATAATTTAAAATAAGTATGTCCTCGGCAATATTTAATATAGTTTTGTCGAGGATTTTTTTATTTATGAGGAAAATAGATACAAATTATAATTTTAATTATAGATAATAAATATTATAAGTGTTTGTATTTATTCATGTACATAAAAGTCGAATTTTGTATATCATACATTAGATAGTTTATTAACTTATATTTAATTAGATGAAAATGGAGGAAACTATATAATGGCTGATAATATTAAAAATACCAATGATTTTGAAGTTGTAGTAGATTCTTGTGCTAAAGTTGAATCTAAGGTTCAATCTTTAACAGAACAAATTCCTGTAAAACCTGATGTTATTAAATGTGGTCCTGTATTTGTAAAGGTACCAGTTGTGTTAGCAGAGGTGAATTTAACTATTCCAGTAGAGGCTACCATCACATTAGATAGAGAAGCTATAGAAATAAAGAGAATTAAGAAAAATGTATATTTAACACAATCTCGAATTATACCTTCTTCTCAAGAGGGATGTAAAGATAATGGAATATTATTTATAGCAGGATTTATAAGAAAGAATATTGAATATGCAACTAAAAGCTGTAGTACAAAGGGTAGTTCCAATATATGTGGAGATATAAGACATTGCACAGTTGAAGTCCCATTTAATTTTACAACAAGAGTTGATTTTATAAGAGAGCCTATTTTTGAAAAAAATACAACTCCAAGGGAAGTAGAATTCTTTACAGATAAGAATAAGAGTTGTGATGCTTGTGCCGATCCTGTAATAGGGAAAAATCCTTGTGAAGATAGTATCCAATTTACTGAGTTCTTTAATGAAAAACCATTTACTGAATTAGTTAGAGCAGATGTTACAGAAGTAGATATTCAAACAGATCCAGAATTAAACTGCAAGTCTCCTACAGAACGAAGCTTTACTAAACTTACAGAAAAAATAATAGTAAACTTAACTTTGAAATTATTACAAAAGCAGCAAGTAAAGCTAACAGCTTTATAATTATTAAATAAACTTAAGATTATTTAATAATATTAAACAGACTTAAGGCTTACTATTATAGAGGTTTTAAGTCTGTTTTAAAATAGATATTTATGTACATACTTGAATTCATTAATTTCTTAAGTGGAGGAGATATTATGGAGGAGATGAGATATTCAAGACAAAACTATAATGAACTTAAGAGAAGACAGTATGGTGGATATACTAGATATCAGAATAATTATTTTTTATATATGAAAAATTACTATGAAGAATATATTAGAAAGCAAAATAAACAGTATTTAGATATGAAACAATACTACGAAGAATATATTAAAAATCAAAATAAACAATACTTATCCATGATGAAATTTTATGAAGAACTTATGCAAAAACAAGATGATAATTATAAAAATCTAAAAATAGATTATGAGGAAAAGTTAAATTATTATACTGATTTTATTGAGAATAAGAGAAATACTTATTTAAGTGATAGTTACCAAGAGGAAAGTAAAAATTCATATAATGAAGTTAAGATAGAGGAGAATAATAAGACAACTATTTCGGAAGATAAACCTTATAAACTTTTAGAGACTACTGAAGAAGATGGCAATTTAGAGTATAAAAATAATAATTTAGTTGAATATAATAATTTAGAAAATACTTATTATAATGAGGAAAAAAATTCGATTAATAAAGAAGTTTTAAAAGTAGATGAAGAGAAACTCATAGAAGAGGATAGTAAAGATATTCAGGATGTAGATGAAGAAGAATTAGAGAAATGTAAAGAAAAAGAATTAGAAGAATGCAAAGAAAACTTTATAGAAGATAATAAGGAAGAAATTATAAAGTACACAAAAAATGAACTTTTAGGAGTAAATAAAGAGCAGTGTTTAGACGAAGCTTCTAAAGAGAATTATATAGAAGAAAAAGATAGTGAGAATTTAAATGATAGTGAACATAAAGATTATAAAGAAGAAAATCAAAGAAACCTCTTAAAAAAAGAAGAAGAGAATACGGAAAATAAGGAAAGACATAGATGTAGTGATAATTTTAATAAAGAGGTTTTAGAAATAAGGAATGAGAAAATATTAGATGAAGATAATAAAGCAGAGAATGAGGAAATAATTAGTTGCAGTGATAATTTTAATGAAGAAGTTTTAGAGATAGAGGATGATAAATTCTTAGAAGAAGATGGCAAAGCAGAGAATGAAGAAAGAATTAGATGTAGTAATTGCTTTAATAAAGAAGCTTTAGAAATAAATGATGAGAAATTTTCAGAAGAAGATAATAAAGCTGAGAATGAGGAAAAAATCAGTTGTAGAGAGAACTTTAATAAAGCGGTTTTATCAATAAGGGATGAGACATTCTTAGAAGAGTATAATAAAGATATATATGTTAAATTTCCAATTATTTTAGCAGAGACTAACATAGCAGTTACTATTGATGACACAATGAAAATAGGAAAAGATGTTAAGGAAATTAGAAGAATAAAAATGAATGCTTTTTTAAAGTCTTCTAACTTAGTTCCAATTTTCTTGAAAAATTCAGAAGCTAATTCTGGAATGCTTTTTGTATCAGGCTTTATAAGAAAAAGTATTGAGTATGCAACTAGAACTTATATAGAAGAAGGAAAGGAAGATAACAGTGGCTATATAAAGTATTGTATTGTTGAAGTACCTTTTAATTTCACTACTAAAATTACTTTTATTAGACCTCCTGTTTTTGTTGAAAACCACAATGTAAGAGCGGAATCTTCATGTGATACAATTAAGTTATATAATACCCATGAGGATTCTATTATTCTATGTGATAATTGTGATGAAAGCTTTTTATCTACTGAAGTATTTAATGAAAAGCCTTTTGTAGAATTAGTAAAGGCAAATTTTATAGAATTTAATATTCATAAGGATTTAGCTTTAAAAGAAGATGAAGATATAAAAGAAAGATATATTAAGCTTAAAGGAAATATCATAGTAAATTTAAGAGTAAGATTGTTACAGGAGCAAAATTTAAGGATAGAAATAGAAGAGAATTGCTAGATAGTTTAAGAAAGAATTAAAGTAAAGCGTTGACGCTATTAAAAATTTAGGTTAATATGTTAATTGGAATTGGGTAGTAATTGTTTAAGTACAAGCTAAGCCTATTCATTAATATGCAGAGAATACCTTCCAGTATTTTGTGCATTATAATGAATGGGCTTTTTTTATTATCTTAATTACAAAATATGAAAAATGATTAAGGTGTAACTAGTTATAGACCTAAGTTTTTGGTTTTAGGATTCTTAACTAGCATGTCTGTAATAGGTATTATATTAGTACTTGTACAAAATATAAATGAGAAGAAAAGAAGTATTCTAAATTAATAAAATAAGGATAAGGTGGCTATAGGTTTTTAACTTAAAGTCACCTTAATATTTACAAGAGTAGATAAATATTCTTCTCAATGAATAAATTTATATATTTCATAAACTTTATGGTAATATAGTATATGTTGCTAAGGATGGTAATAATTTATATAAGATACAAATGTTAAAAGGAGGACGTAAATATGTCTGTTGAGTTTAAAGAAATTAATTTTAGCAAATTAGTAGACAAGTTAGCTCCATGTTGCTTATCAGAAGAGGTATGTGGAGCATGTGAAAGAAATACTTGCCTAGTTGGCTATGGGACTGAGTGTATAAAAAATTGTATGATTAATAAAGTCACATATGTTATGGATGGAATGAAAAACATTCCAGTTACAGATGTAAGAATATATGATAAGGGTAATATTCTAAATGGTGTCGCAGATATTCTTAAAATTTGCAAGAGTTGTAAAGAGAATCATTATGATAATTGTATAGTAAATGTTTTAAGAAGTTGCTATGAGGTTATTTTATTTGGAGAGGAAAAAGAATATAAGGGAAGTGCTTTGGTTTATCTTAATGGGTTAAGAGAAGATAATCCAGAAATAGCAGATCAATTATTTCAAAAATATATGGCTAGATAAGACAAAGTAGTTTAATAAAGTGATTCTTATCTTCATGTGGAGTTTTCTTAAAAAGTAGAGAACCAAAATCTTGTATTTTGTGTGAATCACTTTCACAGAGTACAGGATGCCTACTCCATCTGAAAGTTAGAAGAACTAATCCAGGCGCGGAGCAGTGCTTAGCTCCACTTATAGAAGTTGGGAGTGTTAGCAATGGTAGCGATTGGATAAATTATGGAGATGCTTAATAATTAGGAAAATAGTATAAGATAAAAGTGTAAATTAAATGAGCTACCATAAGGTAGCTCATTTATCTTTAATATAGAACTAACGTTTTAAAAATCCCATCTTTCTTAGGAATATACCTACATTCTCTCTTGGTTTTGCCATTAAATATTTACCACAACGTTCAGTCCAACGGTCCTTTGAAGTACCGTTTGTACGCTCATTATAGTAATTACTTATTGTTTCATTATATGATTTCATTAGCTCCTCATCATGACTTTCATCATAAAAATCTTCTTTTAGTACTGCTTCAATAGGTAGTCTTGGTTTTTTATCAGGAGTTTCAGCAGCATATCCTAAGCACAGAGCAAACATTGGGAATACTAAGTTTGGAAGATTAAAGGTGCTAGCAAGGACGTCCATATCATTACGAATTCCTCCAATAACTACTCCACCTAAACCTAAACTTTGAGCTGCAATTAATGCTTTTTGAGCAGCTAGAGTAGCATCTATAACAGCAATAGTATATGATTCTGTATTTGATAAAATATTTTCATCAATATTTTCATAGTATTTTTCAGCACGATGTAAATCAGCACAAAATAGTAAAACTACTGGTGCTTCATTTAAATACTCTTGTCCTCCTGAAGCTTTTACTAAAATATTCTTTTTCTCCTTATCCTTAACTTGAATAATTGAATATGCTTGAAAGTGACTGGAAGTAGGAGCCATTTGAGCACAAGAAACAATAGTTTTTACCATCTCATCTGATACAGGTTTATCTGCATGATATTTTCTTATAG
>NZ_JAWGSV010000023.1:0-22009 GCF_032552055.1 Clostridium sp.
ATATTATATAATTAAAATAAAATATATAAAAGAGGGGGTACTTGGCATATTGCCAGGGAAATAAATGAGCAATAAGATAAGATTAGGTATAGTAGGTTATGGAAACCTTGGAAAAGGGGTAGAGCTAGCTTTATCACAAAATCCAGATTTTGAATTAGAAGCTATTTTTACAAGAAGAAATCCAGAAAATTTATCAGCTAAATCGAAGATGGTACATATTTCTGAAATCGAAAGTTATAAAGAAATAATTGATGTAATGATTCTTTGTGGAGGTTCTGCAACTGATTTGCCACAGCAAACACCAGAAATAGCTAAGATGTTTAATACAGTAGATAGCTTTGATACTCATGCAAAGATACCAGAATATTTTAATATCTTAGATAAGGTTACAAAAAGCTCTGGTACTATTGGATTAATTTCAGTTGGATGGGATCCAGGTCTATTTTCATTAAATCGTCTTTTAGGAGAAGCAGTGCTTCCAAGAGGAAAGTACTACACTTTTTGGGGAAAAGGTGTAAGCCAAGGTCATTCAGATGCTATTAGAAGAGTAGAAGGTGTTAAGGATGGAGTTCAATACACTGTGCCTATTGAAAGTGCAATTAACGAAGTGCGTTCAGGAAAAAATGTAGATCTTTCTGCTAGAGAAAAGCATGAAAGAATTTGTTATGTTGTACCTAAGGAAGATGCGGATTTAGAAAAGATTAAAAATGAAATTGTAAATATGCCAAATTATTTTTCAGACTATAATACAACAGTAAACTTTATAACAGAAGAAGAAATGAATAAAAATCATAAAGGAATGCCTCACGGTGGATTTGTTATTCGTACTGGAGTTACTGGAAATGGTACAAAGCAAAGAATGGAATTTAGCTTAAACCTAGATAGTAATCCTGAGTTTACTTCAAGTGTATTATTAGCTTATGCAAGAGCTGCTTATAGATTATCTAAGGAAGGTCAAACTGGAGCACGTACTGTGTTAGATATTCCATTTAGCTATTTATCACCAAAGACAGGTGAAGAGTTAAGAAAAGAATTGCTATAATTTTAATAATGAATTAATAGAATATAAATAAAAAAGGATGACTTAAAATTACAAAAAAATTATTGATTCATCCTTTGATTTTCTACTAATTTTGGGACAGTAGTTAGTTTTGTGTGAAAACAAAACCAACTACTGTTTTTTTCTTGCTTCGTATTATTTCTACCTTTTTATTTAAGCATAAATAAAATTGTCTTCTTTATAAAATCATCACTATTAAACTCAGGAGTATTAAGTTGATTTTGAATCAATATTCCATCCATAGTAGTAAGTAATAGCCAAGCTAGATATTCGCCATCAGAGTTAGGAAGCCTTTCATTAATTTTTTTAGTTAGACTTCTTTTAAAATAAAGATACCGCTCAACATATTTTTCGCGTAAAGATATATTTTCAGAAACACAGGCACCGATTAAATAAAGTCTTAAATTACCATATTCTTTTTCAGCTCCTCGTTCTAAAACATATTTAAAAAGTCTTGGAGCACTAGTATCTTTTTCTTTATTTTCAACCCATACAATTAAATCATCAGCAAGCTTAGAAATGTATCTATCAATAATATCAAAAAGTATATCTTCTTTATTATTGTAGTAATAATACAAAGTGCCCTTGCTTATATTTGATTCCTTTGAAATTTTAGCAAGAGTAATATCATCAAAGGATGTACTATGTAAAAGTAAGATTGTATTTTCAATTATTTTTTCTTTAATATTTGAATTAAGTGGTGTAGCCATAAAATATCTCCTAATTAAATTTATAATAATATCTAATATATTAAAACAATATTGAAAATATTAACAATTTTTGTGATTATAACATATTTACAAATTGGAATGAATATATTTAGATTAATGAATAAAGTCAGTCGGTTGACTGACAAAGGAGGCGGGGTAATGCAATCGTTAAGCAAGCTTAAGAGGAAATTATATAAGCAGTTTGGGAAGGATATTAACATAACAGAAAAAGATAATATTATAACATTAAATGGTAGCTTAAATAGTTGGGATGATGTTGTCAGTGCAGGCCGTATGTGTGCTGATAGGAAGAGCAGAAGGTATGTTGTTAATAATATTACTTGTAGGAATATTAAGATTATGCCTATGAAGACTCCATCATTAAGTGATGATGCTCTTGATGGGAAGAATTTTGATGTTGTTGTAATTGGAGCTGGAATTGTTGGATGTGCTATTTCTAGAGAGTTAAGCAAATGGAATTTAAATATTTTACTACTTGAGAAAGAGCATGATGTTGCTCTTCATGCCTCAAGTAGAAATGATGGAATGATACATCCAGGTATAGATTTGAAAATTGGACAGGTAAAACAGAAGTACAATGCACTAGGTAATAAAATGTATGATGAAATTTGTAGAGAGCTAGATGTACCTTTTAAAAGAACTGGTCAGTATCTAGGATTTACAAGTAAGTTTATGAAATATATATTACCTTTCGCCCCAAGGTACTGGAGGAGAATGGATGTTCCTTGTAGTTATGTCAGCAAAGAGGAATTACTAAAAAGAGAGCCTAATTTAAATGAAAATATTAGCTGTGGTCTTTTCTTTAAAACTGCAGGAATTGTTTGCCCTTATGGATTAACTATTGCTTATGCTGAAAATGCAGTTGATAACGGAGTTAATTTAAGTCTTGATACTGCTGTACTTGATATGAAAGTTGAGGATGGATCTATAAAAAGTATAATTACAAATCGTGGTACAGTTTACCCTAAGACTGTAATAAATGCTGCAGGTGTCTTTAGCGAAGATATTGCAAAGATGGCAAAGGACCACTTTTTTTCAATACATCCAAGAAAGGGGACAAATTCTATTTTAGATAAAAAAGCAGCTTTTCAAGTAAAGACCATTGCGTCTTTAATGGGAACTGTAGATACACAGAAAGCAAAATCTAAAGGTGGAGGAGTAATAAGTACAATAGATGGTAATTTGCTAATTGGCCCAGATGCTATAGAAACGTACAATAAGGAGGATTCTTCAACTGATCCTGAAAGTATTAAAAAAGTATTTGAAAGGCAAAAGGAAATTTCTCCATTATTAAGTACATCTGATATAATAACTTATTTTACTGGTACTAGAGCTGCTACATATGAAGAGGATTTTATAATAAAAAAAGGACACTTTACTAATAATATTGTACATGCAGCAGGAATACAGTCACCTGGATTAACTGCGGCACCTGCAATTGCTTTAGATGTAGCTAAAATGGTAGTTGATTTACTTTCGAAGAATAATAGTATTGAAAAAAATAATAATTTTAATCCTTATCGCAAGAGTATAGTAAGAGCTTCTGAACTCGATATAGATGAGCGAAATAAGCTAATAAATGATAATTCAGATTATGGTGTGATTGTTTGTCGTTGTGAAGAGATAAGTAAGGGAGAAATAGTAGAATCATTACGTAGATCTGTGCCTTGTGACACTTTAGATGGAATAAAAAGACGTGTAAGGGCAGGAATGGGACGCTGTCAAGGAGGTTTTTGTAGTCCACTAATAGCACAAATTATTGCTGAAGAAAAGGGAATAGAATTAAAAGATGTTCTTAAAAATGGAGAGAAAAGTAATATTCTTTATGGTAGCACAAAGGAGGGGATAGAGAATGAATGAAGCTCTAAGATTTGATGTTGCAGTTATTGGTGGAGGGCCAGCAGGACTTGCAGCTGCACTTTCAGCAGAGAGTGAAGGTGCAAAAGTAATATTAATAGAACGTGAAAGTCGCCTCGGTGGAATATTAAAGCAATGTATTCATGATGGATTTGGTCTAGTACGGTTTAAGAAGAAGATGGCTGGGCCTGAGTATGCACAAAAGTTTATAGAAGAAGTGAAAAAGAGTAATATACAAGTAGAATTATTAACCTTTGTGAGTAATATTAAGAAAGAGGATGGGTTAATTCACCTTACTTTAGTAAGCAGAAGCGGTGTCCGTGAGATTGTAGCAAAAAGCCTCGTATTAAGTACTGGTTGTCGTGAACGTACAGCAAAACAGATTGGAATTCATGGGACAAGACCCTCTGGTATCTTTACAGCAGGAACTGCACAGTATTATACAAATATTTTAGGACAGCTACCTACTAAGCGTTGCATTATTCTTGGAAGTGGTGATATTGGATTAATTATGGCTCGTAGATTAACTCTTGAGGGGGCAGAGGTTTTAGGGGTATATGAAGCTAAAGCTACGCCGAGTGGACTTATGCGTAATATTTCACAGTGCTTAAATGATTTTAATATTCCACTTTACACAAGTCATACAGTAACAAGGGTATTTGGCGAGGCAAGATTAACTTCTGTGGAAATTTCAGAGGTGGATGAAAATATGAATCCCATAAAAGGAACTGAAAAAATAGTGGAATGTGATAGCTTAATTTTATCAGTTGGACTTATTCCAGAAAATGAGTTAGCTGAAGGATTAAATATTCCTTTAGATACAAGAACAAAAGGACCTATAGCGGACCAAAATTATATGACAATGGAAGATGGAGTTTTTATCTGTGGAAATGCTATGCATGTAAATGATTTAGTAGATTATGTATCAGAAAGTGGAGAATCAGCAGGAAAAGCTGCGGCAAAACATTCTACAAGTAATCGTATTATGACTAAAATTAATGCAGATAGCAGCTTTTTATATACGATACCACAAAGAATTGATATTAATAAGGTTTCTGATAAGACAGTTATATTTTTCCGTTCAAATAAAGACAGAGGGGAGACAGTTTTAACTCTAACAGTTGATAATAAAGAGATTTTTAGCAAGAAATATAAAAGTTTACGTCCTCCTGAGATGGAACGTATAGTAGTAAATTTTAACAAAGTGAAAATATATGAAAATAGTAATATTCAGCTTTTATTAAGAGAGGTGAATAAATAATGGATATGATATGTATTGTTTGTCCAATAGGATGTAAGCTTTCGGTAGAAATGCAAGATGAAAATATAATTGTAACGGGAAATAGTTGCAAACGTGGGGAAGGGTTTGCAAAAAGTGAAATAATAAACCCAGTACGTACCTTGACAACTACAGTAAAAACTATATTTAAGGAAATGCCACTTTTACCAGTGCGAACTGATGGAGAAATTCCAAAGGGAAAAGTATTTGATGCTATGAAGGTATTAAATAAAATAGTTATAGATTATCAAGTTAACTGTGGAGATGTTATTCTTGAAAATATAATAGGAAGTGGCTGTAATGTAATTGCAACAAATAGCATTAATAAATGAAGGGAGAAATGCTATGTCTACACCTTTGGTATTAACCTTTGATATGGGGACTCAAAGCGCAAGAGCTATGCTTGTAGACTCAAATGGAAATATTGTTATGAAGTCACAAAAGAAGTATGAACAGCCTTATTATGCAAAGGAACCAGGCTGGGCAGAACAAAGTGCAAATTTCTATTGGAACTCTCTTTGTGAGGTAAGTTTAGCATTAAAAAGTGAATGTGGAGCATTATGGGGGGATATAATTGCAGTAACATGCACAACAATCAGAGATAGTTGCCTTTGTGTAGATAAAAATGGACAGCCCTTAAGAGATTTAATTTTATGGGTGGATAAAAGAGAGACAATTAATATGGAACCAATCAAGATGACGACAAAACTTTTGTTTAATTTAGTTGGAATGGGAGAAGCGGTTGAGCTACAAAGAAAGGTATCTGCCTGTAATTGGATAAAAACTTATGAGCCTGAAATATGGAATAAAACATATAGATATTTATTATTATCAGGATATTTAAATTATAAGCTAACAGGAAAATATATTGATTCATGTGCAAGTATTATTGGTCATATACCCTTTGATAGTAAATCAAGAGGGTGGATGGGAGCAAATAATATTAAGAGATGCATATTTGATGTAGATCAGGAGAAATTGTGCGATTTAGTTGAACCAGGAGAAGTTATTGGTCAAATTTCTTTAGAGGCTAGTGAAGCTACTGGTATTGGAACACATCTTTGTTTAATAGCTACAGGGTCAGATAAAGGGTGTGAAACACTTGGACTTTCATGCTCAACACCTAATAAAGTAGCTATTAGCTTTGGAACTACTGCAACTATACAGCTTACTATTGATAGATATATGGAGGCATTACCTTTTATTCCAGCTTATCCAGCAGTGCTAAAAAATCACTATAATCCAGAGGTTCAAATTTATCGTGGATATTGGCTTATATCTTGGTTTAAAAAAGAGTTTGCATCAAAAGAGGTGGAAGAAGCAAAACAAAAAGGTGTTGATCCAGAAGAGTTATTAAATGGAAGGTTAAAAGAAATTCCAGCAGGGTGTAATGGGCTTATATTTCAGCCATATTTTACTCCTGGTGTAGTAATGCCAAAGGCAAGGGGAGCAATTATAGGTTTTTCTGATATCCATACAAGACCACATATATATAGGGCTATAATTGAAGGCTTAAATTTTGCATTATTAGATGGAATGAGAACAATGGAGAGAAGAGGAAAGATTAAAATTGATAAGATTTTTGTTGCAGGAGGAGGCTCTAGAAGTAAGGAAATATGCCAAATAACAGCTAATATGTTTGGAATTCCTGTTTATCGTATTCAAACGCATGAAGTAAGTGGTCTTGGAAGTTCTATAGTTGCCTTTGTTTCAAAGAAAATCTTTTCAAATATAAATGAAGCAGTAGAAGCTATGGTTCATATTAAGGATGAATTTATTCCTGATATGAAAGAGCATAAATTATATGAAAAATTATTTAATGAGATTTATAAAAAAATATTTCCAAAGCTTTTACCTTTATATAAAAAGAGTATTACTTAAATAAATACTTAGTTTAAGTGTGAGAGATTATGAAAAAGATAAAGAAATTTAGTTATTAATACTTATCAAGAAAGAGGGAGAAATTATGTCACATCCATATAATGATTTTGAACCAAAGTGGGTTAATGAAAAATTTAGTAAAACATCTTACCGTTCTATTTTTAAATGGGGGGAACCATCACAGATTAAACCACCAAAAGAGAGTTTATATAAGATGGTTAAAGAAATTTTTGAGATAGATGATGAATTTTTTAAAGAGTATAAAGAAGATTTGGGTTTTGATGAAGTTGAATATGATATCCCTTGTAAATTAAGTAAGGTACAAATTGATAGATTTAAAGATATAGTAGGTGAAGACTTTGTAAGGACAGATGACTATTCTAGACTATCTGTAGCTTATGGAAAAACTATGTATGATATTTTACGCCTTCGTAATAAGATTATAGAAAATATTCCTGATGTAGTTATTTATCCAGATACAAAAGAACAAATTGAAATGGTTGTTGCGTATTGTACAGAAGAAAAAATTCCGATTTATGTTTATGGTGGTGGATCAAGTGTTACTAGAGGCGTTGAATGTACAAGGGGTGGAGTCTCTCTTGATATGAGGCTAAGATTTAATAAGGTTATATCATTTAATGAAATAGATCAGACAATTACTGTTGAAGCAGGGATGAGTGGGCCAAAATTAGAAGAAACATTAAATAATGCTGTTAAGCTTTTTAAAGCAGAGAGACCGTATACATGTGGTCATTTCCCACAAAGTTTTGAATACTCATCTGTAGGCGGATGGGTTGTAACAAGGGGATCTGGACAAAATAGTACCTATTATGGATGTATAAGTGATATTGTAATGGGGCAAGAATATGCAACACCAATAGGAAATATTAAAACAGATTCTTATCCACGTAAGGCAATAGGGCCTGATATTGGACAGATTATGATGGGGGGGGAAGGGGCTTTTGGAGTTCTTACCCATGTAACACTAAAAGTATTTCGTCATACTCCAGAGACTATTAAAAGATTTTCATTTATGTTTAAAGATTGGGAAACAGCACAAAAAGCTGCAAGGGAAATAATGCAAAGTGAAGCTGGATTTCCATCAGTATTTCGTTTGTCTGACCCAGAAGAAACTAAGATTATGCTAAGGTTATACGGAGTAGATGAAAGTCCATTAAGACGTTTATTTAATATTAAAGGTTTTAAGGAAGGAGAAATGTGTTTATTCCTTGGGTTTACTAACGGGGAAGAGGGATTTAGCAAAAATTGTGCAAGGATTACAAAGAAGGTTGCAAAGAAATATGAAGGTATGAATCTAACAGGAATCGTTACAAAATCATGGGAAAAGGGACGTTTTAATGACCCATATCTACGTGATACTATGCAGGATTTTGGAATTGTTACTGATACAATGGAGTGTAGCGTAAATTGGAGTAATATGTCTCAAGTTCATCGTGATGTAAGAGCTTACTGTAAGAGTAGACCTAATACGATATGTATGACACATATGTCTCATGTTTATCCTCAAGGAGCAAATTTATATTTTATCTTTATTGCAAAGATGAGTGATCCAGAAGAATATAAAGCATATCATGCGGGGATACTTGATGCAATTCAAAAAGCAGGGGCCTCAATGAGCCATCATCATGGTATTGGTAAAATGTTTGGTCCTTGGTTAGAGGGTTCAGTAGGTAGAAACGAGTATAGCATTTTTCGTGCTTTAAAGAATCATTTTGACCCTGATAATATTATGAATCCAGGAGGAACACTTGGGTTTGACTTGTTGGAAGAGGAGAAGAAGTTTTTAAGAGATGATATAAGATAGTAAGGTGATTTTGGCTTTTATACGGATCCATCTTTACCATCTGTAATACTGAAACAGTTTCCAGAGTATGTAAATAATTTTGTGTAAACTTTAGAAATTTAATTTTAAATGAATTAAATGCTATAATTAAAATGAATTTTTACTTTATAAATGACGGTTTACTATTAATGGTAAACCGTCATTTTTTGTTTTAATGTAGAGAGTTAAGTTACGAGATTAAATAACTAATAATATGAAAATAGATTGACTTGTTATCATAATTTGGAATAACTTAATAAAACTTTATTCTTTTTGGCAATACTATGTTATAATTATTCGAAACATAAGATTAAGAGGTAAATAAAAAATGAATTTTAAAGAATTAGGAATAAGTGAAAATATAATAAATACATTGAAAAAAAGTGGAATTACTAGTCCAACTGAAATTCAAAATAAAAGTATTAAGGAAATTATAAATGGTAAGGATGTAATAGGTGAGGCACAAACAGGAACTGGTAAAACCTTAGCATTTTTACTACCTATATTTGAGAAAATATCAATATCATCTAAGGATGTTCAATGTTTAATAATTACTCCAACTAGGGAACTTGCAATACAAATTACTGAAGAAGCTACAAAGCTAAAAGAAGGTAAGGATATTGGAGTTTTAGCAATGTATGGGGGGAAGGATGTTGGATCCCAGGTAAAGAAGTTAAGTGGTAATATTCATATGATAATTGCTACTCCAGGAAGACTTCTTGACCATATTAAGAGAAAAACTGTTGATTTAAAGAAGCTTAAGACTATCGTTATTGATGAAGCAGATCAAATGCTACTTATGGGTTTTAGAAATGAAATAGACTTAGTAATGAAGGAAAGACCTAAAAAGGTTCAAACTTTATGTTTTTCAGCAACAATGGATTCAGCAGTTAAAAAATTAGCTTATAGATATATGAATGACCCAGTAGTTATTTCAGTTAAGAAAGAAGAAGTAACTTTAGATAAAATTAAGCAAGAAGTTGTAGAAACTGTAGATAGATTAAAAAGAGAAGCTTTATGTACAGCTTTAGATGAAGATAATCCTTTTATGGCTATTATTTTCTGTAGAACAAAAAGAAGAGCTGATGAACTTGAAGTAGTAATGCATAGAAGAGGATATAACTGTAAAGTTATTCATAGTGATATACCACAAAATAAGCGTGAAAGAATTATAAAATCCTTTAGAGATGCTGATATTCAGTATTTAATAGCTACAGATGTAGCTTCAAGAGGATTAGATATAAGTGGAGTAAGTCATATTTATAATTATGATATTCCAGAAAAGGTTGAAACATATATCCATCGTATAGGTAGAACGGGGAGAGCTGGTGAAGAAGGATATACTTGTCTATTTGTAGATCCAAAAGATTCAAGACTTTTAGAGGAAATAGAAAAAGAAATAAAATTTGAAATACCAAGAAGAAATTTAAAATAAAATATAAAATGAAAAAATAGATTTATATAAAAATTATAAAGGTTACTTAGAATAAATCTCCATTATGAATAAATATTTAAGTGAATTTTATCTATAAGGCTAGTACTAATTATGAGAAATATTATTTAGTTAAATATTTATAAAGTTTAGTAACATAATTATTAGTGTGTAATATAATATATTATAAAAGTTTTATATTAATATGGAGATGATTCAATATGGCAAATGAATGTTGTTTTGAACATGAATTAGAATATAAATCATTAATTTTCAATGGTGGAACAATGAATGATGCTGATGAAACTTCACCTGATACTATACCACTAGGAAGTGCTAATTCAAGTCTTAGAATATTAGGTTGGCTTCTTCCTCGAGGAGATACAGATGAGTATTCTTTAACTTTTAATGTGCCTAAAGATGCCTATGATAAAGCTGGTAAAGCTAAAGTTTTAGTTCATTTATTGACTGATAATTCAAATACACCAACTGGAAATAGATTTGCAATACGACTTTCATCATTATTTGCAAGAGCTAATGGCGTTGTAAATATATCGAATTTAAAAACTATTAATAAATTTAATATTCAAATTCAAAAGTCACCTGGGAACTTTAAGTATAATCACTATGTGATAGAGTTTGAACTAAAAGATATTATTAGAGCAGAAGATTTTGCATTATTAAGCATTGCACGTATAGCATCTGCTAATGACTATGCAGGGGCATTATTTTTAAGTAGTATAGAGTTTATATATTTAAGCTGCTAATTATAGAAGAACTAATCCAGGCGTATAGAAGTGCTTAGCTCATACTTATATAAGGTGTGAGTTTTAGCAATGGTAGCGATGGGATAAATTAAGATTATGAGGCTATTGAAAAATAGTCTCTATTTTGATACTTTAGTAATTCTTTGTATTTGAAAATGTAATCTATAAAATATGAGGTTAAATAAAAAATATTATTTAACCTCATGTTTTTTTTGTATTTTTATAAACTTCTTAAGAAATTAGCAATTATATTTTTATTCTTGAAATTTTCCCCAGTAAGTAAAAAGTATTTCTCAAATATGTTGAAAATAGAATTAACATATGAGATTTCAGTAGATATTTTAATGTCTGATAAGTTATTGTTATTAAAGATAACAATAAACTCATTTTTTTTACACCAGCAATAAAATAATTCATTATCAGTTATTGTTGTTTCAGAAATTAAACAAATATTATAAGCATCCGTAGACAATAAGTAATTTGCTAAGTAATTTAAATGCTGCTTAAACTGATGTTTTGTAAGAATTAGCTTTGGAGATATATCAGATTCACTTTCATACACTATATTTTCAGATACTGAAAAGTTTATAAGTGAATCTATAGAATAGAAGTGAGTAGTGCTTAAGTTTGACCTTTCGTGCATATCTTTTTTAGCTAATTTAAAGTATTCAAAATACTTGTCTATATCTTCTTTATTGCTTACTGAATTACAAAGTACTTCATAGTATAATTCTTCACTCATTGCAGTGTAAATAGGAAATGTATTGCAGTAATATGTAGTGTTGTATTTAGTAAGTTCCTTATTAAGTTTATTATTATTTAACTCAAAGCTATCTAGCACATTATAAATAGTAGATGAAAAAAATGTGCTAAATGATTTTGAAAGAATATTTTTGGTAAATGCAATATAAAAGTTAATAGTAAAAGGATCAGTGAAAAGTGCACCATAGTTGTAAGTTTCATACTCAACATGTTGAGATGAGGAGTAGAAGACACTCTTATTTTCTATAATATGTAAAGAGTAGTTTTGAGTATCATCAATAGAATCAATAAAATACGAAGATTTACAATTTTTATGAAATAGCACCGGAGCAAGATATGAAAGTAATTTTGAACTTTTGCTAAGTGAATAGATAAGTTCTAAGCTACACCCCATATCTAAAAGTTTTATAACTCTTTCTAACCAATCATTTCTAATTTCCTTTTTATCAATAAAGGAGTCAAAGGTTTTGTTAAAAACAATAAAAAATTTTTGGGCCGATCCATAATTAATAGCTAAATCTAGCATATCAATAATTCCTAAAAAACTTTGATGCTGAGTATTATAAATTGATATGTTAGTCATATATAAGGAGTTATTTGTAAGTTTATCATTAGTAGGAGCAATTTTTTTATCAGAATCAATTGTTTTATTATAATTATCAATAATAAATTTTTTTAAAAGTTCCCTTAAATGATTTTCATAATTCGAATGATTTATGGATTCATTATAAATAGATGAAAATAAATTTTCTAGAAAATTATTTTTTAGTTCAATATTTCTATTAATCAAAAAAGATATGGCATTATCAAAATATATTGCATTCAAATCTATTTTCCTTGAACCATTTTTCCACTTACTAACTAATGTTCTATCTACATTTAATTCTTTTGCCATCTTTGAAGGTGAAATATTTAAACTTTTTAATAAATAGCTAAACCCAAGATTATTCAAATCATTTCCTCCTAAAAAATTGTCACGGTGAAATTTAAGTCACACATATTCAAAAATATATTTCAGTTTAATATAATAATAAAATATTAAATTAATGTCAATAAATGGTGGGATAAAAAAGTAAAAATGTAAAATTTATAACTACTGTTTAAAATATTTAGAAATTTAATAAAATGATTAGAGGTTTATATGGCTATCTTTCAAAAGAATTTTTTGCGTTTATAAGGGGGATAATATGAGAAAAACTTTATTTTTATTAAATGATTCTTTAGAATATAAGAAGTTAATAAATAAATTAATTTATTCAAATATAAGAGTTAATGTTTTAGAAGGATACACAGAAGGTTTAATAAATATAATTAACGAAATGAATTACGATATTATTTTGGTGGAAGATGATGATAGTAGTAAACAGAAGTTTAATCTTATTAGATTGTTAGCAAGAAGATATAGTGATAAGAGGTTGATTTTAATTTCAGATAGTAAATATGAAAAGAATGATAATAGTAAATTTGAAAGTATATCCAAAGATGATTTAATGAGAAATTATAGAGATATATTTATTAAATATGGAGCAGAAATAAAAGGTGAAATTCAAGAAGAAAGATCTTTAATATCAGATGATATAGAATTATCAGAACAAATAGATTCATTAGATAAATTTAGAGGAGATTTTATTATTTCTAGAAACACTAAGACTGTTGTTAAAAGAAAAAAGCATATAGTTATAGTAGATGATGATGATATATCATTATTAGTATTAGCTAATCTTTTAAAAACATATGATTATGAAGTGACAATTTTTAATGAAAGTATGGAAGCAGTAAAGAAAATTAAAGAAATGAGAAAGCATGGTAAAAAAATAGATTTATTTATATTAGATTTAATGATGCCTGTTATAGATGGTTTTACAATGCTTAAACACTTAAGAGAAACTAAAAAATTTGAAAGTACAGCAGTTTTAATTTCTTCAGCAAGAAATGATCACGAGGCGATTAAAAAAGTATTAAATTATAATGTTAATGGATATTTGTTAAAGCCTTATAGTAAAAACTTTATTATAGATAGGATAGAAAAAGTTATTTAAAAATATTTAATTTTGGTACTTAGATTTTTAATATAGGAGATAAGATATTATGCAAGAGAGGTTTTTATTGGAGTTAAAGAAAATTGGAGTTGATATAGATGGAACAATTTCCAGATTATGCAACAATGTAAATCTATATAAAAAATTATTAAATAAATTTTTAGAAGACAAGAATTTTGAAATGTTAATAAATTCCTTAAAAAATAGTGATTATAAAAATATTGAAATATATGCCCATACACTAAAAGGCTTAAGTGGTAACTTAGGGTTTGTAGAGTTATCTAAAGCGTGTGCAGAAATGGTTGAAAGTATAAGAAAAGAAGAGTTAGATTCTTTGAGTAATATAGAGGAGAAAATCAAGTCGCAATATATGGAGTTAACTACTTTGATTAGGATGTTTTAAAAGTAAGGAGGAGTAAAATGGTAAAGCGTGATACTATTCTTATAGTAGATGATGTGGAGATAAATAGAGCCATTTTAAAAGAGGTACTTATGGATAGCTATAATATTTTAGAAGCTGAAAATGGAAGTGAAGCCATAAGTATAATAGATAAGTGTCAGGAAAGCATTGCACTTATTTTATTAGATATTGTTATGCCTGTAATGGATGGATTTGAAACTATAGAAATACTAAAAGATAAAGGTGTATTAAACTATATACCAGTTATGCTTATTACTTCCTCTGACTCAGAAGAATATCAGGAGAAGGGTCATGAATTAGGGGTTTTAGACGTTATTAAAAAACCTTTTAATTCTTTTATTATTAAAAGACGTGTAAGAAATTTAGTAGAGCTTTTTAAGCATAAAAATGAAATGGAAGTATTAATAGAAGAGCAGGTTAATTTGTTAAATGAGCAAAATAAAAAATTAATTAACCAAGCACAGAGAATAAACGATTTTAATAATAATATAATTGAAGTCTTAGGCGCTATAATTGAATATAGGGATATGGATTCAGGTCAACACATTAAGAGAATACGTTATTTTACATATGAATTATTAAAGGTTGTATCACGAATATATCCAGAGTATGGAATAACTGATGAATTAGTTGAAGTAATATCATCAGCATCAATTATGCATGATATTGGGAAAATTGCAATTCCAGATTCTGTTTTATTAAAACCAGATAAGCTTACTAAAGAAGAATTTGAAGTTATGAAAACTCATTGTTCAAAAGGAAGTGAGATTTTAAGCTTAATAAACAATATAAGTGATGATGAGTACTTAAGGTATTGTTACGATATTTGTAAATATCATCATGAAAAATGGGATGGAAGTGGCTATCCTTACGGATTAAAAGGTGATGATATACCTATTTGGGCACAGGTAGTATCTGTAGCTGATTGTTATGATGCATTGACTGCAGAAAGACCATATAAAGCAGCTTATAGTCATGAGAAAGCTATTTATATGATTTTGAATGATAAGTGTGGAGTGTTTTCTCCTAAATTGAAGGAGTGCCTTAAAATAGTTTCAAATAGGTTTAAGGAATTATCAAGTTTATACACGGATAAAATCTAATTATGTTTTGGGATATTGAATAAATTATTTAGATTTAAATATACTAAGTAATTTATTTGAAAAAATTAGATGAGGTAAAAGGAAATGATTAGTATATTTAAGAAATTTAAATTTTTTGAGACAAATAAAATTACATATCCTATACTAACTATTATTTGTACATTGGCTGTTATACTTTCATTTTTAAGTATAAGCAATGTAGGTCAAATTAAAAGAATAACAGATGAAATATATGAATCTCCTTATGAGTTATCTTATGCTGAATGGAGTGTACGTTGGAGAATATCTAGTATTAGCCATTATATGAGGCAAATAACAAATAAATATGATAGTACACCTATTAATGATATTGAGGATGAAATAAGTGATGTTTATAATAATATGGAAGTTTATTATAGTATAATTTACAATAAATATAATGGTCCAGAGAAAGAAATTTTTATTAATAAAATTTATGAGATGGGAATCAAACAAAATGAAATAATAAAAATTGCTGAAAGTGGTGACTTAGATACAGCAAGGCAGATATATGAAGAGGAATATTTATCTATAGTAAATAGCCTTGATATTATATTAAATGAAATGATTAATTCAACATCAAAAAGTGCATCAGATATTGTGAGTGAAGGTAGAGGAACATATTCATTTAAAAGTATGTTTGCAATAGCTATTTCAATTGCTATAAGTATTATATCTATTTTATTTGCATTTATTGCATCAAAAAGAAGACGTAATGATGTTTTCTCTAGAGAAGTATTATTTAATATGCTTACAGAAAATATAGATGATGTATATCTTATGTATAATTTAAAAAATAAGAAAATAGAATTTGTAAGTAGTAATGTAGAAAGAAAGTTTGGAGTGGAAATAGAAGAATTATTGAATGATTACAATGTACTTAAAGGATATATGGATAATGAAGTAATAGATTCTATAAGAAGATTATACAAGTCTCCTCAAATTAAGATGACAGAATGGAAGTCGGAGGTAAAGAATCGAAGAAATCAAAAAGTAGGTTGGGTAAATATTAGAATATATCCGGTAATACAAGATGGAGAATTAACAAGATATGTTATTAATTTTGCTGACATTACAGAAATTTTAAATTCACAAAGAGATTTGAAAGATGCACTAACATCAGCTGAGAATGCTAATAATTCAAAACGAAATTTTTTATCACGTATGAGTCATGAAATAAGAACACCAATTAATGCAATCATTGGCATGACTGATATTGCAAGTTCAAACCTAGGAGATCATGATAGGTTAAGAGATTGCTTAAAGAAGATAGAGACATCTTCAAAGTTTTTATTAAGAATTATTAATGATATTCTGGATATGTCAAAAATAGAGAGTGGAAAAACGAAAATTAGCTTTGAAGCATTTACTTTAAAAGAATTTACTTCTAATATTGAATCTATTATAAAACCACAGGCAAAATTAAAAGATATAAAATTCGATATTATTTTTCAAGGAATAAAAAACAATAATATTGTAGGAGATCAACTTAGAGTTAATCAAATCTTAATAAATATTTTATCAAATGCTGTAAAATTCACATCAAATGGTGGGGAAATAACACTAACAATTAAGGAAATAGAAAGAAAGGGAAAGTTAAGAATATGCTTTATAATTAAAGATAATGGTATTGGAATGGATGAAGAAGAGTTAGAAAGGATTTTCCGACCTTTTGAACAAGCTAATATGGATACTAGTATAAAACATGGTGGAACTGGCCTTGGACTTTCTATTACAAAAAACTTAGTTGAATTAATGAATGGAAGCATTAATGTTAGTAGTATTAAGGGGGAAGGAAGTCAATTTACTGTAGAAATACCTTTTGAAGTTAATAAGAATAATATTGATGATAACTCGTATATTGAAATAGAGTCAGATAGGTTTAGAGTAGAGGACCAAAATAAAGAGGTAAACTATGATTTCTCTGGAAAAAGATTCTTAATAGTTGAAGATAATGAATTAAATCTTGAGATAGCTAGTGAAATTCTTAAATTTAAGGGAGCAAATATTGAAACAGCAGAGAATGGACAGATAGCATTTGAGAAGTTTGAAAATTCATCGCCTGGGTATTACGATGCTATTCTAATGGATATAAGAATGCCAGTTCTAAATGGATATGAAGCCACTAAGAAAATACGTAGGTCTGGTCATTTAGATAGCAAAGAAATATCAATAATTGCTATGACTGCAAATGCATTCAGTGAAGATGTTTCTAAAGCAATGGAATGCGGTATGAATGCACATATTGCAAAGCCTATTGATAAAGAAATTTTATACAGTACTTTAAATGAATATGTAATATAATTAAAAATAAGGAGGCTATTAAAAAAGTAGCCTCTAAAATCTATATATCTATTTACCACTAGTCCCATAATTTGATAGAACTCTGGCACTAGGATCACTCACATTACAGCCCTCCCAAGATTTGTTTGGCATCCAGAAGTCTACTATCATTTCAGCTTGTTCTGGATAATACTTTTCAAAAATTTCTCTATAGAGTAAGGATTCCTTAGTAAAAGGCTTTGCGTGATATTTATATTTTTCACACAAGCTTTCAAATTCTTCATCAGAGTATTTTAATTCCGAATATTCCTTTAAATAATGTACCATAGAGTGACCTACAGCATCACTAAAGGCTGCTTTTTCACGATATAAAATATTTGAAGGAAGATAATCCCCCTCAAACGCATGTCTTAATAAATATTTTCCCATATTGTATTTATTTAATTTTATTTCAGGATTGATTGACATAACATATCTTACAAAATCTAAATCACCAAAAGGTACTCTTGCTTCTAAAGAGTTTGAACTGATGGAGCGATCTGCACGAAGTACGTCGTACATATGAAGTTCTTTAATTCTTTTTATTGATTCTTTTTGAAATTCTTCTGAATTTGGAGCAAAATCGGTATATTTATATCCAAATAATTCATCTGAAATTTCACCAGTTAAAAGTACTTTTACATTGGAAGTTTCATGTATCTTTTTGCAAAGTAAATACATACCTATACTTGCTCTTATTGTTGTAATATCATAGGTTCCAAGGATATTAATAACTTCATCTAATGATTCAATAACCTCATCTTTTGTCATATATAAAGGCGTATGATCACTATTTATATAATCTGCTACTTCTTTTGCATATTTTAAATCAATAGCATCTTCAGTCATACCTATGCAGAAGGTTTTAATTTGTTTTTCAGGATGAAGTTTTTTAGCAATGGCACATACTAATGAGCTATCTAATCCACCACTTAACAAGAATCCAACACTTGCATCTGCATCCATACGTTTTTCTATAGCTGATACTAATCTATCATGTATTTCCTTAAAAATAACTTCTAAATCATCCTTAAAGTAGTCATGATCTACTGCAGTAATATCACAATAACATGTAAATTCACCGTTAGCATAATAATGTCCTGGTGGAAAAGGTGTAATTTTATCAGTTAGATTAACTAAATTTTTTGCTTCACTTGCAAATATAATCTTACCGGATTTAGAGTATCCATAATATAATGGACGAATTCCGATTGGGTCTCTAGCAGCAATATAACTATCTTTTTCTCCATCGTAAATTACAGCTGCAAATTCCGCATCCAATTTTGAAAACATATCTAATCCATATTCATAATACATAGGAAGTAGCACTTCACAATCACTATCAGAAATAAACTTATAGCCTTTTTTTATTAGTTCTTTTTTAATTTCACGGAAACCATAAATTTCGCCGTTGCATATAGCAGCATCTTTATTATTTGTAAATGGCTGCATTCCACTAGTACTTAAATCCATAATGGAAAGTCTTTGAAATCCTAAAATGCCAGATTCTAAATCAAGTATTTTTGTCATATTTGGACCTCTAGATTCAGTTCTTTTTAATGCCCCTTCAAATTTTTCGCGAGTAATATCTTTACCCACATAACACATAATTGTACACATAAAAGTAACCCCCTTTTAGATATAAAAATAGCATCAATTCATCTTAATAATAGGACGAATTGATGCTTATCCGCGGTGCCACCTAATTTACCTTATCGGTCACTTCCCAGCTAATACTGGTATCCAAATAACGTATGGAATACGTCGTACTTACTTTACCTTACTGTGTAATAAATATATAACAGTTATTTGATATTTCAGCTTGCAGCTACGGAGTGTTATTCAAAAAAGTCCTGCCACTGGGTTTACACTATCTCCAGCTCACTGTAGGTGGTTACTCTTTCTACTTCTCTCCATCAATGCTTTTCAATTAATTGTTTCAATTCTAATTTATGGAAAATGGTTTGTCAATATATTTATATATAAAATATGCGAAGAAAACAGTTTTTGCTATCAATTTATGTTTCAATAAATAATGTGCATCTTGTAATCTTATAGAACTCAAAGTAAAAATAATTTTAAAGGAAATTACTTTAATTAAAAGCAACGATTTTTTTATTTTTATATAAGTAGAATATACTTAGTTAACTTATATATTCTACTTATTAAATATAACTTGATAAAATTCAAAAACTTTATTACAGCTTATATAAAATTGTCTATCTATATATAATTGTATGGATACAATTGACATATTTGACATAGAATCATAGAATTTATTATAAGTTTTATTATTAAAAGGGGGCAATTATTTTGAGTAAAGAAATCAGGTTTAAAAAACTAATTCAAACAGCATTATTGGCAGCACTATGTTTTGTATCTTTTACTTATCTACAAATTAAAATTCCACTACCAGGTGGAGATGCAAGTTCAATTCATATTGGAAATGCATTTTGTGTTTTAGCAGCATTGTTACTTGGGGGATGGTATGGGGGATTTGCAGGAGCAGTTGGATTGACAATTGCAGACTTAATAGATCCTGTATATATAACAGTGGCACCTAAAACATTTATTTTGAAATTATGTATTGGATTAATCACAGGATTAATTGCACATAGAATTGCAAAAATCAGTGAAAGTAATGATAAGAAGTATATTTTCAAATGGAGTATCATTGCATCGATTGGGGGACTAGCTTTTAATGTAGTGGCAGACCCTGTTGTTGGATTCTTTTATAAGCAATATATATTAGGACAGCCTCAAGATGCAGCTGCTATATTGGCTAAGCTAAGTGCAGTTACTACATCTGTAAATGCAGTTATTTCTGTAATATTAGTGGCACTTATCTATAATGCAGTAAGACCAATATTAAAAAAAGCAGGCTTATTACTGCCAGTAGGTAAAAATATTGATATTTAAAATGAAAAAATTAAGATAATGAAAAAATGAAAGAATAAAAGGAGAGGTTTTGTAATGCAAAACCTATTTTTTAAAAGATTTCCATATAAAAAGTCTGTAAGGATTTTTTATAGGCATTCTTTCATATTTTAATTTTTTCATTCTTTAATTAATAAAATGTGTAGATGATAGAAAAGAAGGCTGATATAATATTTCTAGATTAATTTAAAAGGAGTTTTTTATGAAATTTTATTTAGCACCAATGGAAGGAATCACAGGATTTGTATATAGAAATTCTTATGAGAAGTTTTTTCATAATATCGATAAATACTTTACACCATTTATAGTACCAACTAGCAGTAAAAGTTTTAAAACTAAAGAGCTTAGAGATATATTACCTGAAAATAATAAGGGAATGTACGTAGTTCCTCAAATACTTACTAATGATTCAGAGGGATTTATAAATACAGCTGAGAAATTGCAACAGCTTGGATATAATGAAATTAACTTAAATTTAGGATGTCCTTCTGGAACAGTTGTATCTAAAGGAAGAGGTTCTGGATTTCTAGCTAAAAGAGATGAACTTGATAAATTTTTAGATGAAATATATAAAAAAGATGATATAGAAATCTCGGTAAAAACTAGGATAGGCAGAGATGAACCAGAAGAATTTTATGAGCTTATAAAAATATATAATAAATATCCTATAAAGGAACTTATAATTCATCCTAGGACTAGGGAAGACTTTTATGGAAATAAACCTAATCTAGAAGTGTTTAAAGATGCTTTAAGTTTAAGCACTAATCCAGTTTGTTATAATGGAGATATTTTTACTTTAGAAAATTATATAAATTTTAAAAATGAGTTTTCAGAAGTTAATGAAATTATGCTTGGAAGAGGTATTCTTGCAAATCCAGGTTTAATTGATGAAATAACTGATAATAAATTATTAGATAAGAAAGTATTAAAAGAGTTTCATGATGATATTTTATTTAACTATAGAGAAGTATTTAAGGATGATAATATTGCGTTATATAGAATGAAGGAACTTTGGGGATATATGATTTATATCTTTTCTGATAATAAGAAATACTCTAAGAAAATTAAGAAGTCACAAAATATAAATTCTTATCAGGAAGCTATTTTAGATTTATTTAATGATCAGGAAATAGTAAGAGGAGCTGGACTTTTTAGCAATACTATTTAATCTTAAAATTATAGAGCTCATAAATTTTGAAATAGTTAGGTAAATAAGGGTAAATAACTATATATTGACAAAGGAATTTACTGATGATAACATAAAAGTATATAGTATTTGAAAAAAATTACATAATAAAAAGCTAGGGGAGCTATAATTTGGATAGCTGAGAGAAGAGCCAAAACTCAAAGACTCTAATAACCTGATTAAGGTAATTCTTACGAAGGGAAGCCATTGAATTTATATTGAAAATATTAATTGGAATATTAGTATAGAGCTTTCCTAAGAATTAGGAGAGCTTTTTATTGTCTTATTGAAAACCACTTGCTATGCAAGTGTGTTCCGAATAGCTTTAGCGGTCAGTATGTAAATAAAACCTCCTTTTGTTAAAATAGAAT
>NZ_JAWGSV010000024.1:0-21917 GCF_032552055.1 Clostridium sp.
ATTACAAATTAGATAGCTTTTTTGTTTTTTGTATGATATAATAAAGAAAAAAAGGGAGGGAACTTTATGTATAAAAGAATAGAATTACCATATGATTTTAATTCACTAGAACCGTATATAGATGAAGCAACTATGAAAACACACTATGGAAAGCATCATCTAGCTTATGAGACTAATTTAAATAAAGCATTAGAAAATAATGAGGAATATACAAAAGGAAAAACATTAGAACAATTATTAAAGAACATTGATGAATTACCAGAAGGAATAAAAACAGCAGTTGTTAATAATGGTGGAGGAGTTTCAAATCATAACTTGTATTTTTCAATACTTTCTCCAAATGCGAAGAAGGCTCCAGAAGGTAAATTATTAGAAGCTATTAATAAAACTTTTGGTAGTGTAGATAACTTAAAAGAAGAATTAAATAATGCATCTATATCAATTTTTGGTTCAGGATTTGCATTTTTAGCTAAAGATAAGGAAGGAAACTTATCAATAGTTAAAAGACCAAATCAAAACTCACCAGCTATGGATGGTTTAGTACCAGTTATCGCTATTGATGTATGGGAACATGCATATTACTTAAATTATAAAAATTTAAGAGCTGATTATGTTAAGAATATATGGAATGTTATTGATTGGGGTAAGGTAGAAGAACTTTACGAAGAAGATTACAACATATAGACAAAAATAAATATAAAATAAAGCAAAAAGTGTATTAATAATACACTTTTTGTTTTTAATAATAAAGAATAAATAATCAATATATGGGAAAAATATAAATAACATTGTATTAGTGAAAGGAGAAAATATGTATAACAAGATTGAATTACCATTTGAATATAATGCTTTAGAGCCATATATTGATGAAGAGACAGTAAAGACTCATTATGGAAAGCATCTACAAACTTACGAGACTAATTTAAATAAGGCTTTAGAAGGGTATGAAGAATATACCAAGGGGAAAACTTTGGATCAACTTATTAAGAACCTTGCTGATTTACCAGAAGAAATAAGGACAGCTGTTGTTAATAATGGAGGGGGAGTATCTAATCATAATCTATACTTCTCTATATTATCTCCAAATCCTAAGAAAGCTCCAGATGGAAAACTTTTAGAAGAAATTAATAAAACCTTTGGAAGTTTAGAAAAGTTAAAAGATGAATTAACTAATGCTGCTATTACTCAATTTGGTTCAGGATATGCCTTTTTAGTAAAGGATAAGGATAGCAAACTATCAATAGTAAAAAGGGTCAATCAAAATTCACCTGTAATGGATGATTTAATACCTATTTTAACTATAGATGTATGGGAGCATTCCTATTACTTAAAGTATAAGAACTTAAGAGCAGATTATGTTAAAAATATTTGGAATGTCATAGACTGGGGTAAAGTCCAAGGTCTATATGAAGATTGTCATAACATTTAATTAATATATACAGTGAATTCTTTCTTATGAAAGTCTTTACTGTTTTTTTATTTAAAAATTTAAATATAGTAAAGTAGTATTATCGTGCAATATGAAATGAATAATGAAAAGACTCCTAAGAGAATTTTTAATTAGGCTGTTTGTGTAGTAGCCTTATAGTTATAGTATAATTAAGATAATAGTATTAATTAATAAGGAGAATAAATCAATGATTAATTTTGCGCATAGGGGAGCAAGTTCAGATTATCCAGAAAATACAATCCTTTCATTAAGAGAGGGAATAAATGCAGGTGCAAAAGGATTAGAAATAGATGTACACAAAAGTAAGGACAATAAATTAGTAGTAATTCATGATGAGGATATAGAGAGAACTTTTTTAGGAAAAGGATTAGTAAAGGACTATACTTTAGAAGAATTAAAATCCTTTAGAAATAGAAAAAAGTTATTTAGAGACAATGAAGAATGTCATATTCCAACTTTAGAAGAGGTATTAGAATTAGTTAAAGATAAGGAAATAGTACTTAATATAGAATTAAAAACAGATGTTATTCATTATGAGAATATAGAAGAAGATGTTGTAAACTTAATTAATAAATATGGAATAGGAGAGAAAATTATATTATCTAGCTTTAATCATGATTCTTTAAGGAAGGTTAAGAAAATAAGTAATATAAGAATTGGAGTTTTATACGAAAACCCTATAGAGAGTATAATTAGCTACGCTAAAAAATTAGGGGCTTACGCTATTCATCCAGATTTAAGATTAGTTTCTGAGAAATTAATTAAAGAAGCTCATAAAAATAATATAAAGGTAAATATTTTTACAGTAAATAATCCTATTTTTATGAGAATGCTTATAGCAAATAAGGTGGATGGCGCTTTTACAGATTATCCTGAATTATTAAAAGAAATTTTAGATGAGAGTTTATTATAGAAAGAATAGTCAAAAGTATAAAAAGATTATAATAAGGTGTAACATTTTAATTAAATAAGCTTTTATTATGAATATAGAGAAAAGTTTTTCAATATAATATAATAGAAATTTTATGGAGGAAAGCTATGATAAGCCGTAAAAGATATATTTCATTATCTCTAGAACTACACTTATTTTTTGCACGAATAATGAAAGAACATTCTTTGTTCTTAGAAGCAGGATTTACACCTAAAAACACTAAACTTTCTAAGGAAGCAGATAACTATAAGGTACAATTTGAAAAGATATTATTAGAAGCTGTTAAATTAAGTGAAGGTAATATTAGAAGGCGAGTATTAGAATCAGGTGAAATAGTTACAGACTATACTTTAAGTACTGAAAGGAAGACTGAATATTATACAGGCATAGAAATAAACTCAAAAATTACTGTTTTACAATCAATGTTAGATTGTAAGAGTGAGATGGAGTTCGATTCTAAGATGATGAGCTCTATAAAAAAACTTAATAACAAAGCTATAAAATTGTTAGATGGACTTATAGATTTAAAAACTAGAATTTTAAATGAAGTATTATCTTGTAAGCTATTTACTGGTAACTATCCATTACTTATTGAACATATTATACGTGAAGCTAAGCTATATCTTTCATATGTATATGATATTGAAAATAACGAGGATATTGATGAGAAAAATATCAAAGAACAGGAACTATTTTGGAACCAAATTATGATGGAGCATGCTTTATTTATTAGAGGATTATTAGATCCTAGTGAAGAGCAACTAATAGATACTTCAGATAAGTTTGCAAAAGAATATAAGGAGTTAATTGAAAAAGCAAAAAGTATGACTGATGCTACACTTTCAAATGTTACTAATGATACATTAACTGAAACTATTAAGTTAAGAGATTTTAAGAAGGCAGGAACAGTAGGAATAGAGGAATGTAAAATAAAATCTATAATTCTACCACTTCTAGCTGACCATGTATTAAGAGAAGCTAATCATTATATTAGAATATTAAAGGAACATAAAGAGGGTAAATAGGTTTCATATTTCAAATTATAAAAGGCTATTACAGAATTATTCTGTAATAGCCTTTTAAATTTACCTTTAATATGTATTTAAGTATTAAAGGTAAATGGTGATTACCATATTAAAAGAGTGATACAATTAATTAGAGGGTAATAAAAAGGGGGAGGATTAATATGAAAAATAATAAAGTTTGTCCAAAGTGTAGTAGTAATAAGATTCTAAGAATAGAAGGAACAACAGGGGTATATGGAGTGGGAAATAATATTCCAGCTGGTTTTTTTAAAAAATCTGTAAATGTATCTAGATATTTATGCTGTAATTGTGGATTTACAGAAGAATGGGTAGAGGATAAGTCAGATATAGAAAAGTTAATTAAAGAGTACGGAAATAAATGATAAAAGAATGAAAGTATAATGCATAGTGAAAAAAATGAAGAATAAAGAGGAGGTTTTGTATTGCAAAACCTCCTTTATTATGAAGATATTTATATAAAATCTAAGAAGATTTATATAATAATTCTTTCATTATTTTGCCTTGTAAAATACTATTATATTAAGGAAATATTAAAAAATCACACTTATATAGAAAATATTACCAATATATATTAAAATGGAAAAAGAGAAGAGTTTTTATAAAATAACTTTTTAATAAAATCAATTTATGTTGTTTTAATAAAATAAGGAAATTTTAAGATTTTGTTAAGATAAAGTTATATTGTTTCGTCTAGAATTAAAATATAAAGAACTGCAAATTAAGGGGGTAAATCATGAAGTCATTTTTAAAGAAGTTTTTCGTAGCTTTTATGGCAGTATTATTTTTTATGACATTGCCGTTAATGGATACGAAGGCTAGAGCAGAAGATAAGAAAGAAAGTTTTGATGTAAGAATCAGTTCAGGGATAGAAGGGAAGTTTAGAGCTTTAAAATATATTCCTATAACTGTTGAATTTACAAGTAATGAAAAGGATTTTAAAGGAGAAGTAGAAATAAGAGTTACTGGAAATGGTACTGGAAGCTATGATGCTTACAGTAAAGAAGTTTCGACTACTCAAGGAGAAGCTAGTAAGGTAGTTATACCTATTAAAATGTCAGAAGGAAGCAGTAAGATATCAGTTAACTTTGTGGAAAATGGCAAAGTATTATATGAAAAGAAGGGCTTAGTTTCTAGCGGAAGAGTTAGTGAAGCTAATTTGCTATTAGGAGTATTAACAGATGACCAAACAGGTTTATCTTATATTGGTAGCACTAGTTTTGAACTAAATCCTGACCAAAAGGGTGGAATTGAAAAGGTTAAGTTAGATGAAAACATAATTGGAGAAAATAACCTTAATATAGATGGCTTAGATGTAATAATTATAAATAATTACAATATGGCTAATTTAAAGGATGAACATTACACTACCTTAAATTCCTGGATTAATAGAGGTGGATTATTAATTATAGGTGCTGGAGCAAATGAAGGTAAGACTATAAATAATATTAATAAGGACTTCCTAAATATTAAATCATCAGGAGTTAAAGAGCAAAATATTAAAGTAGTAGATGATAGCTTGAATTTAATTACATCATCATTATTAGCTAATGAAGGAAAGGTTAAAGCTGGATCAAAGGAAAATCCATTAGCTTATTCTTTTAGTAGAGGTAAAGGTGAAATTATAGTATCAGCTTTTGATTTAGGTACAGAACCATTAATATCATCTAAAGATGCAGGTAAATTTTTAAGCACTCTATTAGTAAGTAAAATTAGTGAGCTTTATAATAAAAATTATTTTGGCGGTTTTTATCAAAACACATATAGAATTCAAGAAATTTCTAGTAATATTCCAATAAATAATATAGTAGGAACAACTCCATTATTAGTAGTACTTGCTATATATGCAATAGTAATTGGAATAGCTTTATATATTATATTGAAAAAGCTAAATAAAAGAGACTTAACTTGGATTATGGTACCTGCAATATCAATAATATTTGCAGTAGTTATTTACTTTATGGGTTCTTCAACAAGAGTTAATGATATTGTTTTAAATCAAAATAGTATTATTAAAGTTGATAAAAATGGTAAGGGAACTGCAAAGGGATATCTAGGTATTGGAACAAAATATAAAGATGATGTAAAAATAGAAAAACCTGAAGATTTAACTATGAATTATTTAATTAATGATAATTACTATTATGGTGGTCAAGAAGAAAAGATAAGTAACAAATTAAGAGTTAAGACAACTTATAGTGGTAATAATTCATATTTTACTTTTGAAGACAGTGATGCTTTAGATATGAAGAGTTTTGAGATTATAGGTAAGGAACAAGTACTTCCAACTATAGAATCTTCTTTCAATATTAATGAAGGTAATTTAGTGGGTAAAGTAAAAAACACTCTAGGATATGATATAGAAAAGTTATTACTTGTTACAGGTACTAGTGTTTGGGATCTTGGAAATGTAGAAAAAGACGAAGAAAAAGATATAAGTAGCAAAGCTATAGCAAGTTCTTATGGACTACAATCTTATTCAGATACCTTAAGTCAAAATTACTATAATGCTAGATGGAATAATAAAGATAGCTTAAAGAGTAAAGAGTATAAGAATATTTTAAGAAATGCAACTATGATAGGAGTTGCTGCAGAAGAATTAGCTTCAGATAAGGATGTTAAGTTAATTGCAATTACTAATATTCCAATGGACTATAGTGTTAATTTTGAAGGTAAGTCAATTAGTAAGTTTGACACTACAGTAATAATTCAAGATGCTGAAATTGACTTTAAAGATAAGGATGGTAATTATAACTTCCCAGAGGGATATTTTAATCCAGAAGTAGATGGTACTTCAACTAATGTTGGTGTAGATGAATACAATGGATATATTTACGGTAATGGGGAAATAGTTTTTAGATTTGATATACCTACTAATATTGAAATAGTAGATTTAAAGATAAAACAAGGTGTAGATAGGTATGGTAACGGAGCTTCAAATACATCTGAAAAATATATTTACAATTATAGTACTGATAGTTATGAAAGAATATACATGGGCCAAGGTTATGAAAATTTAAAGAATGTTTCTGACTATGTTGAAAATAACTCAATTAAAGTTAAGTACGTTGTAGATGATTTAAAAGGCCAAGAAACTTTACCAAGAATTTCTGTTAAGGGGAGGGAAAAATAATGCTAGTTATAAAGAACCTTGAGAAATCTTATGGTAACTTCAAAGCATTAAATGGAGTAAATCTAGAAATAAAAAAAGGCGAGATTTTTGGATTTATAGGACCAAATGGTGCCGGTAAGAGTACTACTATGAAGATAATTTCTGGACTTCTTTCAGCTGATAGTGGAGAAGTTTATGTAGATGGAATAGATGCAATTAAAGATAATAAAGCATTAAAAGATAAAATAGGCTATATGCCAGACTTCTTTGGAGTTTATGATAACTTAAAGGCTATTGAATACTTAGAGTTTTATGCTTCTATATATGGAATACTTGGAGATGAAGCTAGAGAATTAGCTATGGATTTATTAGAATTAGTAAATCTTCAGGACAAATGGGATGCAAATGTAGATGGATTATCAAGAGGAATGAAGCAAAGACTTTGTCTTGCTAGATGTTTAGTTCATAATCCGGAGCTTTTAATATTAGATGAACCTGCCTCAGGTATGGATCCAAGAGCTAGATATGAAATGAAGGGGATATTAAAGAATTTAAGAGAAATGGGAAAGACTATAATAGTATCTTCTCATATATTATCTGAGCTTGGTGAAATATGTACTAGAATAGGAATAATAAAAAATGGTTCTATAGTTTGTGAAGGAACTGTAGAAGAAGTAACGCTTATGGCATCAGGTACTGCCCCTATTAATATAACTGTAATGGAAGATGCAGATAAGGCTATTTCAATCTTAAGGGAGATACCAGAAGTAAAGGAAATGTCTGTAGATGAAAATAAGATTACTGCAGCTATAGTTGGAGGAGATAAGGAAGCTAGAGATTTATTAAAGACTTTAGTTTCTAAGGATATTCCTGTTATAAGCTTTAGTAGAGCAGCAGGTAATTTAGAAGAAGTATTTATTCAAATTACTGAGGAAAATAAATAAAGAGGGGGGAAGTAATATGAAAATAAATCCAGTTTTAAGAAATGAAAGTAAGCTTACTGTAAGAACACCTAGATTTACAGTAATGCTATTAATATATGTAGCTGTTTTATCTGCTGGAGCACTAATATTTTATAACTCATATAGTAGTGAAATATATGCTTCAGGAATAAATATGCAAGGATCAATCACACTATATATAATTATGGCTGTTATTCAAGCAGTATTACTAATGTTTATAGTACCATCATTAATAGCAACTTCAATTTGTTCTGAAAGGGAAAAGCAAACTTTAGATATACTTTTATCTACTAGATTAAGTCCCCTTCAAATTATCTTAGGGAAGCTATCAGCATCCTCCTTAAAGGTAATAATGTTAGTAGTTTGTACAATACCTCTATATGCTATTTGTGGTTTAATTGGAGGAGTTAAGCTTAGCAATATTTTAGTGCTAGTAGGCTATTTTATAGTTTGTACTATTTTTGTTGGATCTTTAGGTGTGTTAGTATCTAGTTATTCTAAAACATCTAAGGCAGCTACAGCATTAACTTATGGATTAGTTCTCTTTATATTTATTGGTACATTAATTATTGCTTATGTATTACTATTTTTAAAAACCTTTAGAGGTGGATATATGGGTAATACTATAGAGTTTTCACCAATAATATATTTAAGTCCAGCAGTTGGCTTCTTTACATTATTATCAAATCAAGTTGGCTTTGGAGATATGATGTTTATTTCAAGTCAATCGGGAATATATCATCATTCTGAATATATATCAGTAGTAATTCAATTAGTCCTAAGTACAGTATTTATACTTTTCGCAGCTAGAAAGCTTAATCCATTAAATGAAAAGAAAATGTCTAGAAAGAAAAAGGTAAAGGCTAAGAAGAAAGTAAAGGAGTAGAGCTATGAATTCTTTAAATAATGAAATAATCACCTTTATTAAAAAGGCATCAAAAAGAATTAAAGCAAACTTTATACTTAATTTAAGTGTAGTAGGCATTAAGTACCTACTATGCTTAAATTTCTTGATTTTATTAACATCATTATTTATTACTATTCCATATGTAGAGGAAGTTACTATAGGGATATTAGTAATAGGTATAATAGCAATAATTATTTATGGAGCCTTTAAAGCACCTAAGGATAAAGAGGTTGCTTTAATAGTAGATTCAAAGGGATTAAAAGAAAGAGTTACTACTTCATTAGAGCTTATAAATCACGATGATGAAATAACAATAGCTCAGAAAAAAGATACAGTAAATTATATTAAAAACTATAATTTAAAAGAAAATTTAAAGATAAAGACAGAAAAAAAGCAAGTTCTTGTAGTGATAGCTTTATTAGCAATGTGTATATTAACAGCTTTTATTGATACTTCAGCTAAAAAAGAAGCTAATAATATAAGAGAATTTAATAAATATCAACAAGAGTATATTAAAAAAGTTGAAAAAGAAAAGAAAAAAGTAGATAAGTTAGAAGATTTATCAGAAGAAGAAAAAGAAGCTATTAAAAAGATCCTTGAAGATGCAAAGAAGGAATTAAAAGAAGCTGACAAAAAGCTTGATGTTAATAAGACATTAGAAAGAATGGAAAAGAAGCTTGAAGAAGCTAAGAATCAAGCAAAAGACGAGAAAAGTAAAGAAGCTATGGAAAATATGCAGAAGAATTTACTAGATAAGTTTAATAAAGATAAAGAAGAAAATGCTAAGAAAGATTTAAATAAATTAACTAATGAATTATTAAAGAAGAAGGAATCTAAAGATTTAGCTGAAGCTATATTATCAAAGGATAGTAAGGAGCTAGAAAAAGCTTTAGGAAATTTAAAGAAATCCTTGGGGAATATGAGTTCAAGTGAATTAAATAATTTATCTAAAGCTTTAGCAAGTGCAGCTGAAGGTATGGATGATGAAGGCTTAAAAGAAGCTTTAGAATCAGCTTCAGATTCAGTTTTAGATGGTAAGCTTGATGCCGAAGCCTTGAAGGAAGCACTAGAAAATGCTCAAAAGAATGGTGAAGGTAAAAAAGGAGAAGGATCTAATAAAGGTGAAGGTTCTGGAGAAGGCGAAGGAGAAGGCTCTGGAGAAGGAGACGGATCTGGAGATGGCGAAGGCCAAGGAGAAGGAAATGGTCAAGGACAGGGCCAAGGGAATGGTCAGGGTCAAGGAAATGGAACAGGTCAAGGATGGAATACAGGAAGTAGCGAAGGCGAAGAAAATGATATAGATAATAAAAAGGGAGAACAAGTTTATATTCCAGGAAGAGATACTGGCAATGATGGGAATTTAACTGGAAATAAAAATGAAGATGGTGACTCTCAAAGTATAGATTCGCAAAATGGATTTAACTTAGATGGAAGTAAAGTAGATTATGATAAGGTTATTGGAGATTATACTAATAGTGCCTTAGAAGGTACAAATAATAGTAATCTTCCTGAAAGCTTAAAAGATCTTATAAAAGAATATTTCCAAGGATTAAACTAAGGGGTGAAGAAAATGGAAGTAAATGAAAAAGATATATTAGAAGTTTCTGAGAAAATTAAAAGATGTGAAGAAGAAATTTCAAAAGGGATAATAGGCCAAAAAGATATAATAAGAAATGTGTTAATAGCAATCTTTGCTGATGGTAATGTACTACTTGAAGGTATGCCAGGTATGGGGAAAACTCAGCTTGTTAAGACTATTGGGAAGGTTTTAAATTTAAAATTTTCAAGAATACAATTTACACCAGACTTAATGCCTGCTGATGTAGTAGGTACTAATATAGTAGTTAAGGAAGGGGATAATACCTTATTTAAGTTTGAAAAAGGTCCAGTATTTACAAACCTTCTATTAGCAGATGAAATAAATAGAGCAACACCAAAGACTCAATCTGCTTTACTTGAAGCCATGGGAGAAAAGACAGTTACTGTTGGTAAAACAACATATGAGATGTCAAAGCCTTTTATGGTTCTTGCAACACAAAACCCTATTGAGCAAGAAGGAACTTATCCATTACCAGAAGCTCAATTAGATAGATTTTTATTTAAACTTAATGTAGATTTTCCAAATCTTCAAGAGTTAAAGGAAATTATGGATTTAACATTAACTAACGATAAGGTTAATTTAACTTCAGTTCTTGAAGGTGATGAAATAATAAGAATAAGAGATATTATTAAGGAAATAAAGCTTGCTGATGCAGTTAAGGAATATGCATTAAAGCTTATACTTGCAACTCATCCAGAAATAGAAGAGGGTGCAGAAATTACTAAAAGATATGTTGAAGCTGGTGCAAGTCCAAGAGCAGCTCAAGGTATTATAAGTGGAGCTAAGGTTAGAGCTGTTATGGAAGGTAGATTAAATGTTTCCTTTGAAGATATTAAAGCTTTAGCTTACCCTATTTTAAGACATAGAATAATTCTTAACTTTGATGCTATTACAGAAGGCTTAACAGAGGAAAGTATTATAGATAAGATACTAGAAGATTTAAAGGTTGTGTAGATAATGGGGGAAAGATTATTTAATGAGGACTTCTTTAAAAAGCTAAATAAGATCAATATGCATATTAATTTAAAGCTTTCCTCTGGAACTCAGGGAGGAAGAAAGTCTAAGGCTAAGGGAGTATCTGTTGAGTTTTCTGATTATAGAGAATATGCCCCAGGAGATGACTTTAGAAGAATAGATTGGAATGCTTATGGAAGATTTGATAAGTTTTTTATTAAAGTTTTTATGGAAGAAAGAGAAGGTGTATTTAATTTCTTTATAGATAAGAGTAAATCTATGGATTATGGTGAATCAAGTAAGAAAGATACTGCCTTAAAAGCAGCTGCAGCTTTAAGTTATATTGCTTTAAATAACTTAGATAGAGTAAATATTTCAACTATGGATAGTGGAGAAATAGATAGTATGAAATCAGCAGCAGGTAATAAAGCTTTTAGAAGAATATTAAAGGAACTTGAAGATATTGAGTTTAATGGAAGTACTGATTTAACAAAGAGTATAAAAAGAAGGCCCTTATCTCCAAGAGGTGTATCTATAGTAATATCAGATTTCCTAAATAATCAAGGTACATCTAATCTTGAAGATGCTTTAAAATACTTAGCTTTTAAGAAGCAAGATATTATTTTACTTCAAATATTATCTGAAGAAGAAATTAACCCGGATTTTAATAATGAAATCACTTTTATAGATTCTGAAACTGGTGAAAATGTAAAGATGAGTATTACACCCAATATTATTAAAGAGTATAAGTCTATGTTAAAGTCATATAACAAATCTATTGAATCTTTAGCTAGAAAGTATGGTGGGAAATTTATTAGTGTAAGCTCATCAATGGAAATAGAAGATATTATTTTAGGTGAGTTTAGTAAGAAAAGAGTATTGTACTAGGGGGATGATGTTATGGGATTTACTAATTTATGGCCATTATTTTTATTAATAACTATTCCTCTTTTAGTACTACTTTATATATTGAAGAGAAAGTATAGAGAAGAGGTTATATCTTCAACCCTTTTATGGAATGAAGTATATAAAAATACTAGAGCTAATACACCTTGGGAAAAGCTTAGAAAAAATATAATGTTATTACTTCAAATAATAATACTATTATTACTTATTTTTAGTTTAATGAAACCATTTTTAAATTTTGGAGGCAAAAGCTATAAAAATATTATTTTATTAATAGATAATACAGCTAGTATGAGTGCAGAATATGGAGATGGTACAAGACTTGAAGAAGGTAAAAAACTTGCTAAGGAGTTTTTAGCTTCAACTAAGGATGATACTAATACCTATATTATTTCTTATGATGGTGATAGCAAATTACTTCAAAATGGAGATTTTAATAAAGAAATTTCAAATGAGATAATTTCAGAGATTTCTCAAAGCTATAATACTGGTGATATAAGTGAAAGCTTATCCTTCATTAAGGCTATAGGAGAAGGAATAGAAGAAGAATATGAAGTTATAGCATTTACAGATAAAGACTTTTCTTTAGGCGATGTTAATGGAAAAATAGTTTCTTTAGCAAACTCTGGAGTTAATGCTTCTATAGATAATGTTTCACATAAGTTTTTAGAAGATAAGGTAAGGGTAATAGCTACTGTTACTAATAGAGGTTCAGGAGATTATGCAGGAGACTTTTCTCTTTATGATGGTGAGGAATTGCTTTCAGTAACTTCTTTAGAACTTAAAGAAAGTGAAAGTAGAACCTTAACTTTTGATTTACCGACTATTAAATCAGAAGTTCTAAAGGGAGAGCTTTCTAGAAAAGATATGATTCTAGAAGATAATACTTATAATCATGTAGTTGGAAAGAAAAAAGTGAACAAGGTTTTAATAGTTACTGAGCAAAACTTATTCTTAGAAAAAGCCTTTAGTAGCATAGAAAATACAGAGGTATATAAAACTAATAGCACTTCAAATTTAACTAGTGCAGATAAGTATGATTTATATGTTTTTGATAATGTAACTCCAGATGTTATGCCTAGTGAAGGAAGTTTACTATTTATAAATCCATCTTCAAATGAATACTTTAATGTTATTTCAGGTGGAGAAGGTGGAGAAGCTAAAGCAGTTATAGGAGAAGTATCTAAATATTTAGAAGACACAACCTTTACTGCAGCAAAGTATAATTCTATAGAAATACCTTACTATGGAAGAGGTTTTTTAAATATAGATGAGGATTATATAGGATTTAAAGGGGAAGTAGATGGAAGAAAGATTGCAGCGTTATCCTTTGACCTTCATGATAGTGATTTCCCATTAAAGAAGGAATTCCCTATATTAGTTTATGACCTTGGAGAAAATATGATTTCTAGTGGAATGGTGTATAAGAGTAACTTTAAGGCTGGAGATAAGATTATAGCTAGAGGTCTGTCTTCAGAAAATAATATTTTATTAACATATCCAAATGGTGAGACCTTAGATTTAAAATCTGGGGATGAAGTTAAAGAAGATAATCAGCTTGGAGTATATAAGCTAAATGTATTAGAAGAAAAGGAATTATTTTCAGTAAACTTCCCATCAGAAAAGGAAAGCAATACTTCTATAAGTAATATAAGTGAAAGTGAAAATATAGTAAAAGCTAAAGCTGATTTAAAGAGAGGCTTAAATATTTCACCACTTTTAATACTACTTGCAATGGGAATAGTAGCTTTTGAATGGATAATGTATAAGAGAGGAAACTAGAGGAGGCAAGGAATATGAAGATTGAAATAGGAAACCTATATTTTTTAATATTAATCCCAGTAATTTTTGCCTTTATGTACTATAGCTATAAGAAATATAAGCCATGGAGTAAAAATGAAATATTTATCTTTATAAGTAGGATAGTGATTTTTACTTTATTAATATTAGCCTTTGGAAATATAACTATTAATTTAAAAGGTAGAAATATATCAACTGTATTTCTTTTAGATGTCTCTGATAGTATTGGAGATTTTGAAGAGTCCGGGAAGGATTTTATTAATACTGCTATTGAAAATATACCTTCAGGGAATAAGGCATCAGTAGTTTTATTTGGTGATAATTCAAAGATAGATAAGGTACTAAATAAGAAGAAGACTTATAAGACATTAAATGAAAATCCTGTAACTACAGCAACTAATATTCAAGAAGCTGTAGAAAGTGCATTAAGTCTTTTTGAAAGAGGTGGCTCAAAGAGGATAGTTTTAATTACTGATGGTGAAGAAAACCAAGGTGATATATTAAAATCTATACCTTTAATAAATGAGCAGAAAATAGATTTTAAGGTTTATAAGGTAAGTGGTGAAAAGGGAAATGAAGTTTATGTAGATAGTGTTAAAGTACCAGATAATATAGCTGTTGGCGAAGAGTTTTCAGTTTCTATAGATATAAGATCTAACTATGCTACAGATGCAAAACTTACTTTATTTTCTGGTAGAAATAAGGTAGGAGAGCAAGAAGTAAAGATACAAAAAGGGAAAAATACCTTTGTATTTAAAGATAAGCAAGCTTCAGGGGGCTTTAAAGGATATAGAGTATTAATAGAAGCAGCAGATGATACTAATAAGGCAAATAATGAATATAGCACCTTTACTAATGTAATGGATAAACCGAATATTTTAATAATCAATGGTATTAATGGAGATTCAACAGCTCTTGAAGGAATATTATCAAATTCTGGGGCTAATATAAAGAAAATAACTGCGAGTTCTTCTCCAAGTACATTAAATGAATTATTAGAGTATAAGACAATAGTATTAAATGATGTTCATAGAGATGATTTAACTAATGGATTTATGGATAATATAGAGGCCTATGTTAAGGATTATGGTGGTGGGCTTATTACCTTTGGTGGTGAAGACTCTTATGCTCTTGGAGGATATAAAGATACTTCACTAGAAAAAGTATTACCTGTATATATGGATAAGAGAGGTAAGAATGAAGTTCCTGCTATAAGTATTAACTTAATTATAGATAAATCAGGAAGTATGAGTGCCGAAGGTGGAGGAGTAAGTAAACTTACCTTAGCAAAAGAAGCTGCTATGAAGGCCTTAGAAAACTTAAGAGAAGTAGATGAAATTTCAGTAATTGCCTTTGATGATACTTATGATGTTGTTGTACCACTTCAAAAGGTGGGAGATAAGGATGAAATCAAAGAACTTATTTCTGGAATACAAATCAGAGGTGGAACTTCAATATTCCCAGCTCTGCAAAAGGGATATGAGATGCAGGTAGAAAGTTCTGCAAAGATAAAACACACTATATTATTAACTGATGGTCAAGATGGATATAGTTTTGATAATTATGCAAGCTTACTTCAAGGATTTAATGATAATAATGTTACTTTATCTACAGTAGCTGTAGGGGAAGGTGCTAATAGTGATCTTTTAGCACAATTAGCATCAATAGGAAGAGGAAGAAGTTATTATACTGATATATATACTGATATTCCAAGAATATTTGCAAAGGAAGTATTATTATCAGCTGGAACTTATATAATTAATGAAGAATTTACACCTAAAATATTAAGTAACCATGAAATATTATCAGGCGTTAAAACTTCAGATGGAATTCCAAGCCTTTTAGGATATATAGGAACTTCTATTAAGGAAAATGCAGTAGAAATATTAAGTTCTAGCCATGATGAACCAATATTAGCTGCTATGCAATATGGAATAGGTAGGACAGTTAGTTTCACTTCAGATATAAATGGACAGTGGAGTAAGAATTATTTAGCTTGGGAATATGGACCACAGCTTATTAAAAACATGGTTTACTTTACTATTCCTAAGTATGGAGAAGATGGATATTTAAATATTACTCAAGAAGGAAATGAAGCTAAAATAGAGTTTTATAATGATAAGATATCTAAGGATGCAATAGTTAATGGAGTATTTAATGGAGAAAATGGAGAAGAAGGAAGCTTTGAATTATCACAAGTTGAACCTGGAAAGTTTGAAGCAAAAGTTCCATTATCATCATTAGGATTCTATAACTTTAGTGTAAGAGAAGAAGAAAGTGGAGAAGTGAGGAATACCTATAAGGGAGCCTTTGCCCTTCAATATTCTGATGAATATAAGTTTAACACTAATGCAGAAAAGTTAGATGTAATAGTAAAGGAAACTAAGGGTAGCTTTATAAATAAACCAGAGGAAGTCTTTGAAGGCAAGCTTGAAAGGGATTATAAGAAGATTAACTTAACTACACCACTTCTATTAATAGCAATTTTATTACTTATGCTAGATATTGCATATAGAAGATTAAACTTTAATTTAGTATCTTTCCTAAATAAGAAAAAACTTAAGGTTAAGAAAGATAAAAAAATAAAGGAAAAGGAAGTAGTAAAGAATAGTAAAAATAGTATTACTGAAAAAACTTCAAAATCAAATGAAGTTCCAGCTTCTAAAGTTATTTTAGAAGAAAAACAAGCAATAAGAGATAAGGCTAAAGCTGAATTAACTGAAGAGATAAAGAAGGAAGCTAAGAAAGAAAAGAGTAATAAGAAATCAAATAAAACTTCTAAGAATGAAGAGAAAAAATCTTCTTCAATAGATACTAGTGCCTTACTTAAAAAGAAAAGTGATAGAAAGAAAATATAATTGGTGGCTGTCTCCTAAGTGATTTTTAATCACTTAGGTGTACAGCCTACTTTATTGTTTTTAAGTAAACTGATACCTAGAGACTAGGCACTTATAAAAAGTGTTTAAGTCTATAGGTATTTTTTATATAATTAAAGTATTATTTTAATATATAGTTTAAAGGTGAAAGTGAGGTGTAGTACTGACGCACAATTAAAAATTAATAATGAATAATTTTTAATTTGGCTGTTTGTGCGACAGACTTAATTATGAATATACAGATATTTGGAACTAAAAAGTGTTTTGATACTAAAAAGGCTGAAAGATTTTTTAAAGAACGAAGAATAAAGTATCAATTAATAGATATGAAGGAAAAGGGTATGAGTAAGGGGGAGTTATCATCAGTTAAAACTGCTATTGGCATAAATGAACTTATAAATACTAAGGCAAAGAATTATATAAGATCTAATTTAGGGAATGTAAGAAGTACTGAGATTAAAGAAGGGATATTATTAAAGGATCAAACTTTAATTAATACACCAATTGTTAGAAATGGAAGAAAAGCAACTGTAGGTTTTAAGGCGCAAGTTTGGGAAGAATGGATTAATGAAGGTAAATAGACCTGTATATAAAATTAATATAATATTTAAATACGATAATATTAAAAAATGGTGCTGTCTCACAATGAAAAATTAAGAACTAAATCAGTAATTCTTAATTTTTAGTTTTTAACTCTTAATTTGGGCTGTTGGTGTGACAGCCCTATTTTCATATGGATAAATGAGATATATTTTTATATAGCCTTTTTATAATACTGACTAAAACTTAAAAGAAAGTTAACAATTATAGCGTTATTGAATTATAAAAATTAATATGATAGTATTTCTCCTTGGATATAGAAAGGGAGAGGTAGCAGTGAAAAATAAAATAATAACAAACACACTAATATTCATTTTTATAATTTTATTTGTGAATTTATTTAAAACAATTTTTGGACCAGGAAATGTTCTAATAGGCGTAACTATAATTACTATGGCATTAGTTCTTATGGAAGTAGATTTAACTATAACGCCAGTTGGTAATTTTTTTAAGATATTATTTTTAAATTTATTTAGTCTAATATTTTCTGTTTTATCAATTCAAAATGTATGGATTGGAATTATATTAAACTTTATTGGACTATTTACAATAGGATATTTGCTTAGTGGAAACTTAAAAAAATCTATGGTAATCCCCTTTGGTTTACAGTATTTCTTTATGATTTTTTATCCTGTTGAGGGAAGTGACTTAATAAATAGATTCTTAGCATTAATAGCTGGAACTATATTCATAATGATAATTCAATTCATTGTAAATAAAGATAAAATAATTAAAACTGGCACTAAGGTAATAAACAATATTAGTAACAATATTTTAATTAAGATAATAGCAATACAGAAAAATGAAAGCTTTGGGAAAGAAAATTTTGCAATTTCAGAATCAATAAATTACTTAAAGAGAGTTATTTATGATAAAAGAGTGGACAACTATTATCTAACAAAAGATGGAATATTAACAACAGATATTTTATGGGCACTTGAGAGGATAAATTTACTTTTAGATAATATTAGTGAATTAGAAAATAGAAGTGACTATAGTGACTTATTAAATGATGTATATAGTGAAGTTGAAATAATAAAAGATAGAAATTTAAGTTTAGAAGATATAGATAAAATAAAGTCTCATATTAATAATCAAAAAGTAAGGTATGAATATGTTAATGAGTTTGTTGACATAATGACCATTCTTTATAAGAAAGTTGAAAGTATAGATATTATTGATAATAAGGAAAAAAATAATATAAGAAAAGAATGTGAAGTTCCACACCATTTTCACAAGAGATTTGTTCATAAAAGTAATTTAAAAATTGATTCGGCTAAAGTCAGGTATGCCATAAGATTAGCAATAGTAGGGTCAATTACTGTATTTATAGCAAAATTATTCAATTTATCTGAAGGAAGATGGATGTGCTTTACAATTTTCTCTTTAATTCAGCCATATTCTGAAGTATCAAATAGTAGGGTAAAGGATAGAGTAATAGCAACTATAATTGGTGGAATAATTGTATTAATATCTTTCTCAGTTATTAGAAATCAAACTGCAAGATCTGCTATTATTCTATTAGCTGGATATTCGGATTCCTTTTCAAGAAATTATAGGGAGAAGATGATATGTGTAACAGTATCAGCAGTTGCTTCAGCAGCAATGGCTGGTGGAACTATTGATTTAGTAGTTAAAAGAATATTATTTGTAATGATAGGTGCAAGTTTAACAGTAATTGCTAACAAGTTTATTTTCCCATATAAGATTGATGATATGAAGAAGTATCTTATTGAAACATATAATTCTTTAATAAAACAAATGAAGTATGATATTAAAGAAACCCATAATGATTATAGTGTAAGAAATCTTTATCTAATTACAGGATTTATAGATGATAAGATGAAATTATCAATGGAGTTAGCTAAGGAAGAAAAAAACAGCTTTATAGTAAAAAATAGAATAAGAGTGAGCGATATTTATAAGTCATTAGTTAATATTAAAAATTAAAATTACTATTTTGTAGCAAAAGTACATAGATAGAAATATTTATATAGTAATAGCAATAAAATAGGGAGAAAAACCATATGCAAATGATGGATATGCTTTTTAGAGGACTTATGGGAGGTCAAATGGGTGGCGGAATGCCTAATATGGGTGGCATGCAAAATCCAATGGGTGGCTCAGGTGGAAATCCTCTTATGAATATGCTTTTAGGTTCAATGATGGGCGGAATGGGAGGACAAAGGCCAGGACAAAACCAAGGAAATAATCCATTATCCATGCTTATGAATGGTATGGGCGGAATGGGTGGAATGGGAAATGGAACAGGCCAAGGCAATGCAGGCAATCAAGGCAATGGAATGAATCAATTATTAAGTATGCTTATGGGTGGCGGAATGCCAGGGCAAAATAATATGAATGGAAATATGAATAGTAATATGAATGGTGATATGAATAGTAATATGAACAATCCATTGTCCATGCTTATGAACGGTCTTAATCCTCAGCAAGGTCCTCAAGGTAATATGGGATCTCAAGGCCAGCAAGGGACTAACAGAAATAACAGTATGGATATGAACCAGCTAATAAGTATGCTTATGGGTGGAAATCAAGGTATGCCAAGTAATATGAATAACAATAATAGTAATAATGGTAATATGAATAGCAATAATGGTAATGCTGCTCAACAAATGGATCCACTTTCAATGTTACTAAATTCCATGAATGGTGGAATGGGAAATAATAATAGTCAAATGAATAGTAATCAAGGTAATAATGATGGAAGAAGATCTTCAAGACATCATAGAAGAAGATAAAAGGTGTGCTAGCGCATGATTAAGAATTAAAAATGAATAATGAATAATTAAGGAGAAAACTCCTATAGGAGTTTTTGAAATTAAATTGTTTTTGGTAATTTGAATTAAATTACCCAAGGTGAATGTTCAGTTATAATAAAAATTATTATTTACATTAATGTGGCTGCCTTTGGGCAGCTATATTTTACTTAACATAATATATTTACTTAACATAATAGTTTAATGGATAATTTACACTTTAAGACTTTATAATATTTTAAGGTGAAATTCCTTTGAAAAGTAAAGTATATAAATTGAAATTATATTTAATAAATCATAAATAAAAATACTTTATTATTTTCTTAAGAAATGGTATTCTATATAATCGAGGATGAAAGTCTACAAACAAAAGACAAAATATAGATATAAATATATAGAGGAGAGTAAAAAGTATGGATAAGAATTTGACAAAAGATATGACAACCGGAAATCCTGTGAAACTTATATTATTATTTTCAATACCATTACTTATAGGGAATATATTCCAACAATTTTACAGTATGGTAGATACAATAATAGTAGGGAGATTTGTAGGGGTAGATGCCTTAGCAGCCGTTGGGTCTACTGGATCTATGGCATTTTTAATAAATGGCTTTGTTGTTGGACTATCTAGTGGATTTTGTGTTTTAATATCTCAAAGATTTGGAGCTAAGGATGAAGATGGGCTTAAAAAAGCTACATCAAGTGCTTTAGTATTATCTTTAATAGCAACTATTATAGTTACAATAATAAGTATGGTTTCTGCTAGACCACTACTTACTTTAATGAATACTCCAGATAATATAATAAATGATGCTTATACATATATTATAATTATTTATGCAGGTACTATTGCAACTGTTGCTTATAATATTTTAGCAAGTATATTAAGAGCTTTAGGAGATAGTAAGACTCCATTATATTTCTTAATAATAGCGTCTATTTTAAATATAGTTTTAGATATAGTATTTATAGTTAACTTTAATATGGGAGTAGCAGGAGCAGCATATGCAACTATTATATCTCAGGCAGTTTCAAGTATTTTATGTTTAATATATACATATAAGAGATATAAGATATTAAGACTTAAAAAAGAAGACTTTGAAGTTAAGAAGAGAGTTTATATAAAGCATTTAAAAATAGGTATTCCAATGGCACTACAATTTTCGATAACTGCTCTTGGAATTATGACAGTACAAGGTGCCTTAAATGTATTTGGTTCTACAGTAATTGCAGCATATACAGCAGCTTCTAAAGTATTACAAATAGTAATGCAGCCAGCAATTACTTTTGGAGTAACAATGGCAACTTATTGTGGACAAAATTTAGGAGCAAGAAACTATGAACGTATAAAAGAAGGCGTAAAGAAATGTATTCAAATATCTATAGTAACTAGTATTATTGCAGGGCTTATATTAGTTTTCGGTGGAAAGTTCTTCGTAGGGTTATTTATAAGTAATCCAGATGCAGCTATATTAGCTTATGCACAAGAATGTTTAAATTACGCAGCAATATTCTTTATTCCTTTAGGATTAATATTTATATATAGAAATGCCCTTCAAGGAATGGGCGAATCCTTTGTTCCTATGATGGCAGGAGCTTATGAACTTATAGCAAGGGCAATAGTTGCATTTACATTACCTAAATTTATAGGATATACAGGAATATGTTTATCTGATCCTATAGCTTGGCTTGCAGCAGCAATTCCATTAGGACTTTATTATCATAAAAAAATGAAAACTATAGCAAATTAATAATGTGCAAAGCTTGTTGAGAAGAATTAGAAAGTAAAGAAATAGTTATTATAAATTAATTTTTAGTATTATAGAAAATTGAATATTTAAATAGTAGATGATTATAAAGGTAGAATAGTTAATACTTTATAATCATCTATTTTTTATTTTATAGTTAAATTAATAAAATTTAATAAAAAGGATAAATTTTGATTAATATATTGAACATTTATTTGGATTATCATAGAATTATAGGTAGTATATGT
>NZ_JAWGSV010000025.1:0-21176 GCF_032552055.1 Clostridium sp.
GCTTATAGATTTAAGGAAAGAAGAAGAGTTTAGAAAAGAATATTATTCTGAAAGAGGACTTTTAGATTTTATTGAATATTTAAATGAAAGTAAAACTGTATTACATCAAGCACCAATATATTTTGAAGGTGAAAAGACAGTAAATAATATTCAAATGTTTGGTGAAGTATGTATTCAATTTACTGATTCTTCTACAGAAAATATAGCAAGCTATGTAAATAATATTCCTACTACAGAAGCTGGAACTCATGAAACAGGATTTAAAACAGGAATGACAAGGGCTTTTAAAGAAGGAGCAAAGAAACTTGGATTATTAAAAGAAAAAGATAAAGAATTTGAAGGTGATGATCTAAGAGAAGGTATGACTGCAATAGTAAGAATAAAAATTACTAATCCTATCTTTGAAGGACAAACAAAAACTAAGCTTGGATCAGCTGAAGCTTATACAATGATGAATGATTTAGCTTATACAAAGTTTAGTGAGTGGATAGAAGATAGCAAAGAAGTAGCTACTATGATAATAAATAATGCACTTCAAGCAGCTCAAAGAAGAGAAAAGATAAAGAAAATTAATGAAGCTGAAAAGAAAAAAATAGGTAAGGGAACAGCGCCTCTTGCAGGAAAGGTAGCAGTATGTACTTTAAAAGATAATACTGTAAATGAATTTATAGTAGTTGAGGGTGACTCAGCTGGTGGTTCAGCTAAGCAAGCAAGAGATAGAAGATTCCAAACTATTATGCCTTCTAAAGGTAAGATAATGAATACAGAAAAGCAAAAATTAGAAAATGTATTAGCTTCAGAAGAGCTTAAGATATTTAATACTGCTTTAGGTACAGGTACCTTAGATAATTATAAAGAAGAAGATTTAAAGTACGATAAGATTATAATTATGAGTGATGCTGACGTAGATGGTTACCATATTAGAACATTATGGATGACTTATATATATAGATATATGAGACCTTTAATTTCAAATGGACATCTTTACTTAGCTCAACCACCATTATATAAGGTTTATAAAAATGTTAAGGGTAAAGAGGTTCATAAGTATGCTTATAGTGATGAAGAACTAGAAGGTGTAAAGAAGGAAATTGGTAAAGGTGCACTTATTCAAAGATATAAAGGACTTGGAGAAATGAATCCAGATCAATTATGGGAAACTACATTAAACCCAGAAACAAGAACTTTACTTCAAGTAACTATAGAAGATGCTGCTAAGGCAGAAAAAATGGTTTCTTTACTTATGGGAGATATAGTTGAACCAAGAAAAGCTTATATGTATAAGTATGGAGAATTTTAATAAAGGAATTGGAGAAGAGATATGGCTAAGAAAATAAATGAAATACCAAAGGATAATAATATTATAACTGTTCCTTTAGAAGAGGCTATGCCTGACAATTACTTACCTTATGCTATAGAAGTTGCAAAGGATAGAGCACTTCCTGATGTAAGAGATGGATTAAAGCCTGTTCATAGAAGGATATTATATGGAGCCTATCAATTAAAGGCCTTTCCTGATAGACCTTATTATAAATCTGCAAGAATAGTTGGGGATATCTTAGGTAAATACCATCCTCATGGAGATACTTCAGTTTATGATGCTATGGTAATAATGGCTCAAAATTTTTCAACAAGAGAAACTTTAATAGATGGTCATGGTAACTGGGGTTCAATGGATGGTGATGGAGCAGCTGCCATGAGATATACAGAAGCAAGACTTGCTCCTATAGCTATGGAAATGTTAAGAGATATTGATAAAGATACAGTAGATATGATTCCTAACTATTCTGATAGTGAAATGGAGCCAAGGGTATTACCAAGTAGATACCCAAACCTTTTGGTAAATGGAACTTTTGGTATAGCAGTAGGACTTGCAACTAATATACCTCCACACAATTTAGGAGAAGTAACTGAAGGTGTATTAGCTTATATAGATAATAATGAAATTACTACTAAGGAATTGATGAATTATATAAAGGGACCAGATTTACCTACAGGAGGAATTCTAATAGGTGAAAATTCAATCTTACAAGCCTATGAGACAGGTGAAGGTAAGGTTACTTTAAGAGCTAAAACTTCCATTGAAAAAATTGAAAATGGAAGACTAGGAATAGTAATTACAGAATTCCCTTATAGAAGAAATAAGGCAAAGTTACTTCAAACTATATCTGAAATGACAGGAGATAAAAAGCACGCCAAGGCTTTAGAGGCTATTACAGATATAAGAGATGAATCGGACAGAACAGGTGTTAGGGCGGTTATTGAACTTAGAAAATCTGCTGATTATGATGTAGCAGATAAGGTTCTTAAATATTTATTTAAAAGAACTGACCTTCAATGTAACTTAAGTTTTAATATGGTTGCATTAGCAGAAGGTAAGCCGCTAACTATGGGAATTAAAACTATAATTGGTCATTATGTTAATCATCAAAAGGAAATAGTTACTAGAAGAACTAGAAAAGAACTTGAAACTGCTGAAAAGAGATTCCATATAGTAGAAGGTTTTATCAAAGCAATAGATATTTTAGATCAAATAATTAAAACTATAAGAGAATCTAAATCTAAAAAAGATGCATCAGTAAATCTTATTGAGAAATATGGTTTTACTGAATTACAAGCAGAAGCAATTCTTGAGTTAATGTTATATAGATTAACTGGCCTTGAAATTAAAGTTTTCCAAAAAGAATATGCTGAACTTGAAAAAACTATAAAGAGACTTAAGAAGATTTTATCTGAAGAAAAAGAACTTTTAAAAGTAGTAAAAAATGAACTTAAAGAAGTTTCAGATAAATATAGTTCTGAGAGAAAAACAGAAATAATTAAAGATGATAGTGAAGCTAAGATAGATGTAGAAGAACTTATAATAGTAGAAGATGTTATGATGACTTTATCTAAGGATGGCTTTATTAAGAGAATACCTTTAAAGACCTTTAATAGATTAAGTGCAAAACCTGAGGATATAGAATATAGAGAAGGTGATGAACTTAAATTATTATTTAAATCCAATACTACTGAAAGTATTATTATATTTACTAATAGAGGTAATATGTATCAAACTAAGGGAATAAACATTGTTGAAGCTAAGTGGAAGGATAAAGGGGAAAGATTAGACAAGGTTATTAAAACTTTAAACTTAGAAGATGAAACAATAGTTTATGCAACATCAGTAGATAATTTTATGCCAAGTAAATATATTCAGTTTGTTACTTCTAAGGGAGGAATTAAAAAGAGTTCCTTAGACAAGTTCCAAACTAATTATTCTAAACTTCAAGCTATTAAGCTTAAGGATAACGATGAAGTAATAGATGTAACTATATTAGAAGGTGAAGAAAAAACAGAATTTGCTGCTTTTGAGACTAGTGAAGGGTTAAGCTTTAACATAAGTCTTCCTGAATTAGAAGATTTACCAAGAAATATTTTACCTATATCACTATTTAACTTAATTCCAAAAGATAAGGTTACAAAGGTAGAATACGTTGATAAAATAGAATATATTGACTTTTCAATTGGAGTAACAGCAAAAGGAAACTTTAAAGGTTTTAATAGTGTTAGAAAAAATGATAGCTTAAAAGTTACAACAAATTCTTTAAGTGATATATTATTATTCACAAATATGGGAAAAGTATTTAAGGTACCTGCTTTCTTATTATCTAATATTAATAAAGAAGAAATACCTTTAAATAAGGTTATTGATAATCTTGAAAAAGGTGAAAAGGTAATTAAGCTAATAAGTTGCAGTGATTATAATAACAAGTTTGTATTTTTCTTTAGTAAAAAAGGAATGGTTAAGAAAACTAGTTTAAAGGAATTTGAAGGAAGCTATATTGCTCAAAGTTCTTATAAGTTTAAGTATGATAATGATGAGTTGATTTCTGTAGAATTATATAGTGAAGATGATGTTGAAATGATTATAATTACTAAAAAGGGTATGGCTATTAAGTTCTTATCTAATAATATTAATCCTATGGGTAAAATTGCTGCAGGAGTAACAGGTATTAGTTTAAGAGAAGATGATGAAGCTATACTTGGAAAACTAATCTTCATATCATCAAATGAAAGTGCAAAAAATTCAGAAATAGCTCTAACTTCATTAGATAAATTAACTTTAGTAACTAAAAACAAGGAGAAGAAAGAAATATTTATTGAAGACATTAAGCTTCAAAATAGAGCAGGAAAAGGTGCTAGTGTAATGACTATACTCCTTGAGGATGAGATTAAAGAAATAAATTAGGTGCCAGAGCACAAGGAAGAATGAAAAATTAAAAAAATTAAGCAATGAAAAAATTAAGAGGGATAAGTGAAGAGAGAAGAGTTATTCTAAAACTCCTTCATGAGTTTTAGAATAACTTAACTTTTAGTAATTCCGAAGTGAGTATATAGATAATTGTTAATTGATAATTGTTAATTGAAAAAAAGGAGGGTTTTGTAATGAGAGTTGCTATTTTGCTTGCTAATGGTTTTGAAACATTAGAGGGTTTAACAGTAGTAGATATTTTAAGAAGAGCTGAAGTTGAATGTACTACCTTTGCTCTTGAAGGATTAGAAGTGAAAACTTCTCATAATATTGTTGTGAAAGCTGATAAAAATATTATGGATGAAGAAATAAGGGATTATGATTTTATAGTACTACCAGGTGGAATGCCAGGAGCTAAGAATTTAAGAGATAATGATAGGGTTATTGAACTAATAAAAGAGTTTAATACTAAAAATAAATATATATGTGCAATATGTGCAGGACCAATATCCTTAGCAAAGGCTGGAGTTGTAGAAGGTAGAAATTTAACATGTTACCCAGGATTTGAAGATGAAATGGGAAATATTAATTATAAAAAAGATTTAGTTGTAGTAGATGGAAATATAATAACAGGAAGAGGTCCGGCAGCAGCAATACCTTTTGCCTTTGAAATTTTATCTAAAATAGATGCTGAAAAGGTGGAAAAGATAAAATCAGCAATGCTTTTAGACTAATATAATAGGTGTAATAATGAAAGAAAATTGGATACTAACAAATAAGAAAGAGAGCTTTTTAAAGCTCTCTAATTCCATAGAGGAAAATCCTTTAGTTTTAAGATTATTAGCTAATAGAGGAATTGATGATATAAATTTAGCTAAGAGATTTTTATATGGAAAAGTAAAAGATATGTATGATGGGTACTTAATGAAGGATATGAAAAAAGGAGTATCTATTATAAAAAATGCTATAGAAAATAATAAAAAAATCATAATTTATGGTGATTATGATTGTGATGGAGTTAATAGTACTACAATTTTATATAAAGCTTTAAAAAAAGTTAATGCAAACTATAGCTACTATATCCCAAATAGAGAGGAAGAAGGCTATGGAATGCATAGTGGGAGAATAAAAAAGCTTAAGGAAGAAGGTTATGAAGTTATTTTAACTTGTGATAATGGAATTTCTGCTTTTGAACAAGTTGAAATAGCAAAAGAGCTAAATATGGAAGTTGTAATAACTGACCATCATGATATTCCAATAAGAGAAAATGAGGATGGAGTATTAGTTAAAAGTATTCCTATAGCAGATGCTGTTATCAATCCGAAGAGAAGCGATTGCAATTATCCATTTAAGATGCTTTGTGGAGCTGGAATTGCATTAAAATTTTCAAAATGTCTTTTTGATGAGTTTAATATTGAAGAAGATGCAATAATGGACTTATTTCAATTTGCAGCTATTGCAACAGTTTGTGATGTAGTAGACTTAGTTGATGAAAATAGAATAATAGTAAAAAAAGGATTAGAGCTTCTAAATAATACGAAGAATTTAGGAATACTAGAACTTAAGAAATCTACAGGATTATTTGATAAGAAATTAGAAGAATATCATTTAGGATTTGTAATAGGACCTTGTATCAATGCTACAGGAAGATTAGAAACAGCTGACCTTTCAGTAGAACTACTTATTACAGAAGATGAAAATAGAGCAAAAGCTTTAGCTAACCAATTAAGTGAACTTAATTCTATAAGACAAGATCTTACTAAGGAAAGTACAGAGAGAGTGCTAAGAAGCTTAGATAATGAACTTAAAAAAGATGATAAGGTTATTGTAGTATATGATAAAGATATTCATGAAAGTATAGCAGGAATAGTAGCTGGTAGAATAAAAGAAAAGTATAATCTGCCTTGCATAGTATTAACTGGTGCTAAAGAAATGCCTAAAGGATCAGCAAGATCTATAGAAGGATATAATATTACAGAAGAGCTAAGTAAGTGCAAAGAGCTTATAGAGAAGTTTGGTGGTCATCCAATGGCAGCAGGATTATCTTTAAAAGAAGAAAATATAGATATTCTTAGAAGAAGATTAAATGAAAACTGTCATTTAACTGATGAGGATGTTGTTCCTATAGTAAAAATTGATTTGCCATTAAGTTTAAATTATTTAAATGAGGAATTAATAGAAGTAGTAGAAGATTTAAGGCCTTTTGGCAAAGGAAATCCAAGTCCACTTTTTGCAGTTAAGGATTTAAATATAGAAAGAATGTGGCTTTTAGGTAAAGAAAAGAACTTCTTAAAACTTAGGTTTAGTTTTTATAAAAATGAAAGAAAGCTTTATATAGATGGAGTAACTTTTGATAAGTTAGAAGATTTTAGAGAAAGTTTAATTGAAATTTATGGAGAAGATAAATATATAGAAGCAGTTGAAACTAGTTATTTAAATATTAAGGCAGATGTTATATATTATCCTAGTATAAATGAGTTTAGGGGAAGTAGAACAGTTCAAATGAACATTAAAAATATAAGATTAAAAACTATATAGCGTTAATAGAGAGTGTGTAAACTAAAGATTTAATATACAAGTTATAGGAGATAGAAACTATAAACTACATTGAAAAAATACAATTGAAATAATAAAGGAGCCTTCACACAAAAGTAATAATTAGAAATTTAAAATTAAAAATTTATAATGAATGAAGTAATTTGTAATAAATTACTTAGAAAATAGTTTTCAAAACTCATAAATGAGTTTTTCATTAATTTTTAATTCTTTATTTTTCATTATTGATTGTGTAAGAGCTCCTCTTTATTGGTTAAATTGTATAACAATTAAAAACTACTTTATAGTGTTTTCATATTGTTCTACCATTCTCTTAACCATTTCTCCACCAACACTTCCGCATTGTTTTGAAGAAAGGTCTCCATTATAGTCTGAGAAAGGTACTCCAATTTCACTAGCTACTTCATTTTTGAATTTAGCTAATCCATTTTTTGCTCCTGGAACTAACGTCTTTGCCATTATTGTCACCTCCTTTTATCTTTGTAAGAATAGCTTGTGTATTTTTTTAAGAAAATATTATATGTAAGTTAAGGAAAATGGACATAATAGTGGAAGGGAAGAATAAATTAAAATTAGAAAATAACATTTAAAAAGAAAAAGATAATATGTTATAGTGAAATAGTATATAAATTGTAATTAAAAATTGATGCTTTTATTAAGGAGTGGTTTTATGAATAAATACAAAATTATTATGACTGGAGGGGGAACGGCTGGTCATGTAACTCCAAATTTAGCTTTAGTTCCTAAATTAAAGGAAAATGGATTTGAAATAAAGTATATTGGTAGTAAGAATGGAATAGAAAAAGAAATAATAGGCGATGCAAAAATTCCATATTTTGAAATATCATCTGGGAAATTAAGAAGATATTTTGATATTAAAAATTTCACTGATCCTTTTAAGGTCATGAAGGGTGTAATAGAGGCTAATAAAATATTAAAAAAGGAAAAACCAAATGTTATTTTTTCAAAAGGTGGATTTGTTGCTGTTCCTGTAGTGATAGCAGCTTCTATGAGAAAAATACCGGTTGTGTCCCATGAGTCAGATTTAACACCTGGACTTGCTAATAAGCTATCTTCTCCTTTTTGCGATAAGCTGTGTGTAACTTTTAGAGAAAGCTTAAAATACGTAAAGGATAATAAAGGTGTTCTAACTGGAACTCCAATAAGAGAAGAAATATTGAGAGGTAATTCTCTTAAAGGAAAAGAACTATGTGGATTTAAAGATAATAAAGAAATACTATTAGTAATAGGTGGGAGTCTAGGAGCAAAGAGTATTAACGATGCAGTTAGAAAGAATTTAAAGGAACTTTTAAAAAGCTTTAACATAATTCATATTTGCGGTAAGGGCAATTTAGATGAAGGTTTATTAAATATTAATGGTTATAAGCAATTTGATTATGTAAAAGAAGAGCTTCCTAATCTTTTAAAGGCTTCTGATTTAATTATATCGAGAGCAGGAGCAAATGTGATTTTTGAACTTCTTGCTTTGAAGAAACCAACCTTACTTATCCCATTATCAAAGAAAATAAGTAGGGGAGACCAAATATTAAATGCTAATTCTTTCGAGAAAGAAGGATTCTCACTAGTTTTAGATGAAGATGAGATGATGGAAGATAATAAAAAATTAATAATTAAATTAGATGAATTAAGAGAGAAGAAAGCAGTACTAGTGCAAAATATGAATAATAGTGGGGTTAGTAATGGGGTAGAGGCTATTTTAGGAGTAATAATAAAAAGTATTGAGTTAAACAAATAAAATAGGACCTTATTTAAATGAGAGGATAATAATGTTCCAATATGGGACCTTAAAAACTTGCAAAAAAAAAATAGTGTTATATAATAAAATAGTAAGTGTAAGAATAGGTAATATATATCCGAAATGTTTGACTATTTTGGTCAAAGAATGAGGTGAGGTATTTATGAAAAAAGTTTCTATTATCTATTGGAGTAACGGAGGAAATGTAGAAGTCCTAGCAAATTCAATTTTAGAAGGTGCAAAAGCACAAGGAGCAGAGGTTAATATTAAATATGTTCGTGATGCTAAAGTTGAAGATGTTACAGAAGCTGATGCTGTTGCCTTTGGAAGTCCATCAATGGATAACAATAGGATTGAACAACTAGAAATGGAACCTTTTATAAACCAATTCAAATTGTTACCTAACAAACAAAAGAAGATAGTATTATTTGGATCATATGGATGGGATGATGGTAAATTCATGGTTGACTGGGTTCAACGTATGAAGGACTATGACTTTGATGTTATAGATTACATCGCAGTTAAAGAATCACCAAGTAAAGATGAAATATTAAAGTCTAAACAAATGGGTGGGATTTTAGCTAAATAAATTCTTTGAATACAGTAATGCTAAGGCAATGGTTTTAAGGTGCTTATTATAGGGGGTAAGTATTTTAAAATAATAAAAAATAAACTTTTAACAATTTATTTAATTGAAATACAGAAGAATTTCTGTATTAAGCCTATTATAAAATTTTTATATATAAGGAAGAGAGGTCAAACACGATGAGAAAAATGAAAACTATGGATGGAAATACGGCTGCTGCTCACATTTCATATGCGTTTACAGATGTAGCTGCAATATTCCCAATCACACCATCTTCACCAATGGCTGAACACGTTGATGAATGGTCAGCTCAAGGAAAAAAGAACATATTTGGTCAACCTGTTAAGGTTATGGAAATGCAATCAGAAGCTGGAGCAGCTGGTGCAGTTCACGGATCATTACAAGCTGGTGCATTAACAACAACATATACAGCTTCTCAAGGTTTATTATTAATGATACCAAACATGTATAAAATTGCAGGTGAATTATTACCTACAGTATTCCATGTATCAGCAAGAGCTCTTGCTACATCATCATTAAGTATATTTGGTGACCACCAAGACGTTATGGCTGCAAGACAAACTGGTTTTGCTATGCTTGCTGAAGGTTCAGTTCAAGAAGTTATGGATTTATCTGCAGTAGCTCACTTAACTTCAATTAAGACTAGAATACCATTTATGAACTTCTTTGATGGATTTAGAACATCACATGAAATTCAAAAGATAGAAGTTTTAGAATATGATGAGTTAGCTAAATTAGTAGATTATGAAGCACTTGATGAATTCAAGAAGAGAGCATTAAACCCTAATAACCCTGTTACTAGAGGTACAGCTCAAAACCCAGATATATACTTCCAAACTAGAGAATCAGTAAACAGATTCTATGAAGATGTTCCTGAAGTAGTTGAAAGCTACATGGCTGAAATTACTAAACTTACTGGAAGAGAATATCACTGCTTCGATTACTATGGAGCACCAGATGCTGATAGAATAATCGTTACAATGGGTTCATCAACAGACGTTGCTGAAGAAACTATTGATTACTTAACTTCAAAAGGTGAAAAAGTTGGTGTAGTTAAGGTTAGACTTTATAGACCATTCTCTAAGGAAAGATTATTAAAGGTTATACCAGCTACAGTTAAAGCTATAGCTGTTTTAGATAGAACTAAGGAACCAGGTTCAATCGGAGAACCATTATACTTAGATATTAAGAGTGCATTCTATGGTAGAGAAAATGCTCCTGTAATAGTTGGAGGAAGATATGGATTAGGTTCTAAGGATCCAAACCCAGCTGATATTGCAGCAGTATTTGCAAACTTAAGTAAGGAAGAACCAAAAGACGGATTTACTATTTCTATAGTTGATGACGTTACTAATACTTCATTAGAAACAGTTGCAGATATCGATGCTACTCCAGAAGGAACTAAGGCTTGTAAGTTCTGGGGACTTGGATCAGATGGTACTGTTGGTGCTAATAAGAGTGCTATCAAGATTATTGGAGACCATACAGACATGTATGCTCAAGGATACTTCGCATACGATTCAAAGAAATCTGGTGGTATAACAGTTTCTCACTTAAGATTTGGTAAGAAACCAATTAAGTCACCATATTTAGTTGATAAAGCAGATTTCATTGCTTGTCACAACCAAGCATATGTTTATAAATATGATGTATTAGAAGGATTAAAGAAGAATGGTAAGTTCTTATTAAACACTATCTGGACTCCAGAAGAAGTTAATGAAAAATTACCAGCTGAAATGAAGAAATATATAGCAGAAAACAATATTGAGTTCTACACTTTAAATGCTGTTAAGATAGCTCAAGAAATCGGTCTTGGCGGAAGAATCAACATGATAATGCAAGCTGCATTCTTTAAGATTGCTAACATTATCCCAGTTGAAGATGCTGTTAAGTACTTAAAAGATGCTGTTGTTAAGTCATACGGTAAAAAGGGTGAAAAAGTTGTTAACATGAACCATGCTGCTATAGATAAGGGTGTTGAATCTATTGTTAAGATAGACGTACCTGCAGATTGGAAGGATGCTAAGGCAGAAGCTAAGGAAGAGAGAAGCGATGTTCCAGCATTCATCAAGAATATAGTAGAACCAATCAATGCTCAAAAAGGATTTGACCTTCCAGTTTCAGCATTTAACGGTATGGAAGATGGTACATTTATGGCTGGTACAGCTGCTTACGAAAAGAGAGGTATTGCTATAAACGTTCCAGAATGGCAACAAGATAAGTGTATCCAATGTAACCAATGTGCTTACGTTTGTCCACACGCAGTAATAAGACCATTCTTATTAAATGAAAATGAAAAAGACAATGCACCAGATTCATTAAAGCTAGTACCTGCAAAGGCATTAAAAACAGAAGAACCAACATTCTACTCAATCAGTGTAACTCCATTAGATTGTACTGGATGTGGAAACTGTGCTCAAGTATGTCCAGCACCAGGTAAGGCTTTAGTTATGAAACCAATAGATACTCAAGAAGAACAAATTGAAGCTTGGGATTATGCAATTAAAGAAGTTGCACCTAAGAAGAACCCAATGAACAAGAATACACTTAAGGGTAGCCAATTTGAACAACCATTATTTGAGTTCTCAGGAGCTTGTGCTGGTTGTGGAGAAACTCCATATGCTAAGCTTGTAACTCAATTATTTGGAGATAGAATGATGATAGCTAACGCTACTGGATGTTCATCAATCTGGGGTGGTTCAGTTCCATCAACTCCATATACAGTTAACCATGAAGGACATGGTCCAGCTTGGGCTAACTCATTATTCGAAGATAACGCTGAATTCGGACTTGGTATGTTCTTAGGAGTTAAGGCTATCAGAGAAAGAATTGCTGACAACATGAAGAAGGGCTTAGAAGTTGAATCTTCAGAAGATGTTAAAGCAGTACTTCAAGACTGGTTAGATCATATGAACAGTGGAGAAGGTACTAGAGATAGAGCTAATAGAGTAATGGCAGTACTTGCAAATGTAGATGCTGATTATGCAAGAGAAATCTTAAAGGATAAAGAATTCCTAGTTAAGAGATCTCAATGGATCTTCGGAGGAGACGGATGGGCTTATGACATCGGATACGGTGGATTAGATCACGTTCTTGCTTCAGGAGAAGACGTAAATGTTCTTGTATTTGATACAGAAATTTACTCAAACACTGGTGGTCAATCATCTAAGTCAACTCCAACTGCTGCAATAGCTAAGTTTGCTGCATCAGGTAAGAGAACTAAGAAGAAAGACCTTGGAATGATGGCTATGACTTACGGTTACGTATATGTAGCTCAAATTTCTATGGGTGCTGATAAGAACCAAACTCTTAAAGCAATAGCTGAAGCTGAAGCTTACAATGGACCATCATTAATCATAGCTTATGCTCCATGTATAAGCCATGGTATTAAGACTGGTATGGCTAACAGCCAAGAAGAAGCTAAGCAAGCTGTTCTATGCGGATATTGGGGATTATACAGATACAATCCTACTTTAATTGGAACTAAGAACCCATTCTCATTAGATTCTAAGGAGCCAAAAGCAAGCTTCAGAGATTTCTTAATGGGTGAAGTAAGATATGCATCACTTGCTAAGGCATTCCCAGAGCAAGCAGAAGCATTATTTGAAAAGACAGAAAAAGATGCTATGGATAGATTAGCAGGATATAAGAGATTAGCTGAACAAGAATAATAAAAAAGGGCTGCCTTAAAGGCAGCCTTTATTAAATTAACAATGAAGAATTAAGAATGAGAAATTGAGGATGTAATTTCTGCGAAATTACTGAGAAAACCTAAAAAGTTTTCACCTATATATATGAATAATTGATTTTTTTAATTGTTTTTATCGTTAAGAATATTATTAATTATAAAAAATAAATGTTTTGCTTTTAATTTATCTAAAATAAGGTTAAAATTAAGGGGAGACATAATCTCATAAAGGAGGATTATATTTATGGATAATGAAAAGAAATGCGGATGCAATGAAGAGGAAAAAGCTTGTGGATGTGGTCACGAGCATCACGATCACGAACATCATGATGGATGTGGATGTGGTGAAGACCATCACGAACATTATGTAGTAGACTTAGAAGATGACAATGGAAATGTAATCTCTTGTCCAATAATAGATGCTTTTGAGTTTGAAGATAATGAATATATCTTAGCTCAAGATCCAAATGAAGATTCAGTTTACTTATTTAAAACTTTAGAAGATGGTGAATTAGTAATTCCTGAAGAAGAGGAATTTGATAGAGTATCAAAATTCTATAGTGAAGAATTAGAAGACTAGTATAAAAAAGTGCCAAATTCGGCACTTTTTTTATTTGTAAATTTATATTAATAATGATATATTCATAATATAAACTTAAGAAATAAGGTGTTAATATGAAATATGCAGATTTACATATTCATTCTAATTATTCAGATGGCAGTATGACACCAGAAGATATTATTGAGACGGCTCTTGAGATAGGAGTGAAGAACATTTCTATAACAGATCATGATTCAATTTCATCACAATATATAGTGGATAAAGAATATTGTGGTATAAATATAATACCTGGTATAGAGTTAAGTACTGAGTATGATGATATTGAGCTTCATATACTAGGATATTTTTTTGATGTAGATAATTCAGAGCTAAGGCAAACGGTAGAAAGATTAAATAAAGCTAGGTTAGATAGAGTTGAGAGGATATTATTTAATTTACGGAAAGATAATATTAATTTAAGCCTTGATGATTTAAAAGATGATTTTAAATCTACAGTAGGCAGAAGTCATGTTGCAAAGGCTATGGTTAGAAAAGGATATTTTAAAAATTACAAAAGTGCATTTACAAGTTATTTAGTAAAAGGAAAGCCAGCCTATGTAAAAGGTGAAAAATTAACTTATAAGGAAGCAATCCAAGTAATAAATAATGCAGGTGGTATCTCTATACTTGCACATCCGGGGCAAATATATAAAACTTTAGCAGTAGAAAAAATAGTGAAAGATTTAAAGTTTTATGGATTAAAAGGTGTGGAAGTATATCATCCAAGTCACTCTACTCAGCAAACAAACAGTTTTCATAATCTATGTAAAAAACATAGACTTATTATTACTGGAGGTAGTGACTTTCATGATAAAGAAGCATCTAAAGATAATTTAATAGGTAGTTATGGAATAAATGAAGATTTATTTAATAAATTAATTAATTCAATAAAATAAATGGGGGAATAATAATGGATTTATCTAGTAAGGCAAAGCAAATCAATCCATCAATTACTTTAGAAATTACAGCAAAAGCAAAAGCATTGAAAGAAGATGGAATAAATGTAGTAAGTTTTGGAGCAGGAGAACCTGATTTTAATACTCCGGATAATATTATTAAAGCTGCTATAAAGGCTATGAATGAAGGTAAGACTAAATATACTCCAGCTAGTGGGATTTTAGATCTTAGAAAAGCTATATGTAAAAAGTTTAAAAATGATAATAAATTAGAATACAAGCCTAGTCAAATAGTTGTTTCTACTGGTGCTAAACAAAGCCTAGCAAATGCTTTTATGGCTATATTAAATAAAGGTGACGAAGTAATAATACCAGTACCTTATTGGGTAAGTTATCCTGAACTAGTTAAGCTTGCAGATGGTGTTCCAGTTCTTGTGAATACAAAAAAAGAAAATGATTATAAATATTCAATAGATGAATTAAGAAAATTAGTTAGTAGTAAAACAAAAGCTATTTTAATTAATAGTCCTAATAATCCAACAGGAAGTATTTATTCTAAAGAAGATTTGTTAGAAATTGCAAACTTTGCAAAGGAAAATGATTTAATAATAATTTCAGATGAAATATATGAAAAATTAATTTATGATAATGAAAAGCATATTAGTATAGCATCACTATCTAAAGATGCTTATGAAAGAACAATAGTAATTAATGGATTATCTAAATCTTATGCAATGACTGGTTGGAGAATTGGTTATTCTGCATGTAGTGAAGAAATTGCTAAGTTAATGGGAAGCATTCAGAGCCATGTGACTTCAAATATAAATTCAATATCACAATATGCAGCAATAGAAGCATTGGAAGGCCCACAAGATAGTATTAAAGCTATGATAGTTGAATTTGAAAAAAGAAGAAACTATATGATTGATAGAATAGAAAAAATTAATGGATTATCATTTATAAAAGCTAAAGGGGCTTTTTATATTATGGTTGATGTATCCAAATTTTATGGTAAATCTATAAATGGCAATATTATAAAAACTTCACTGGATTTTTCTAAGAGTATCTTAAAAGAAGAAAACTTAGCAGTAATTCCAGGTATAGCCTTTGGATTAGATAACTATATTAGATTATCATATGCTACTTCTATGGATATAATAGAAGAGGGATTAGATAGATTAGAAGCTTATTTAAAAAACTTAGTGTAAATATAGAAAAGGCAGAGATTCAGTTTTTGTAATTGGATTTTTGTCTTTTTTTATATATATTCTGGACTGATTATAGTAATTTGTTTTAAAATAGCAGATTATAGTATATAATAAATTGTGAAAAAGAGTGGAGGAAGAAAAGTGGAAAAGTTAGCAATATTTGATGTGGATTTTACTTTAACAAAAAAGGAAACTTTAATGGAATTATATAAATTTGTAGTATTTAAGAATTTTAAAAATATAAGATTTCTTCCAAGAGCTTTATTTAGTGGATTAATGTATTCGATTAAGGTCTACGATGAAAAAAGAGTAAAGGAATCTTTTTTAAAATTTATAGATAAAATTCATGAAGAAGATTTAGATAATCTAGCTAAAGAATACTATAGCAAGGTTCTTAAAAAAATATTATATAAAGATGCTATAGATATGATTAAAAAGCTTAAAAATGAAGGATGTAAAATTTATTTAATTTCAGCATCACCTGAATTTTATTTAAAAGAGTTATACGATATTCAGGAAGTAGATGTGATAATTGGAACTAAATTTAGAGTGGAAAATGGATTTTTTGCAAGAAAGATGGATGGATTAAATTGTAAAGGCGAAGAAAAGGTAAGAAGGCTTACGGAGTATTTAGAGCTAAATAATATAGAAGTAGATTATAAAAATTCCTATATGTTTTCTGATTCCTTATCAGACAAACCCCTTTTAGATTTAGTTGGCAATCCATATCTTATTAATTATAAAAAGAAAAATGATTTTAAAGTATTGAATTGGAAGTAATAGGAGGAAATAAGGTGGAGGCAATTAATAAATATTATTTGGAAGATGGTCATATAGAACCTGTGGAAAATTACACAAAGGACACTGATGAAAAAGAGAGAATTATTTATGAAGTAATAAGAGTTATAGATGGTGTGCCTTTATTTTTTGAGGATCATATAAAAAGAATGGAAGATAGTTTTAAATTAATGAATAAAACATTTTCTTATAAATTTGAAAAGATAAAAGAATATTTATGTAACTTAATAAAAGTAAATAAAATTGTTAATGGCAATATTAAATTAACTTTTGATATAAAAACAGATACAATGAAGGTTTTTAATATTAAGCATAGTTATCCAAGTGAGGAACTATATAAAACAGGAATCAAAACGATTTTTTATCATGGAGAAAGAACTAATCCAAATGCTAAAGTAGTTGATTCTAACTTTAGATCTAAGGTAATAGAGGAAATAAAGAAATCAAATGCATTTGAAGCAATATTAGTTGACAATAATGGTTATATTACTGAAGGAAGTAAATCAAATATATTTTTAATAAAAGATAATACTTTATTTACACCACCACTTGAAGCAGTTTTACCTGGGATTACAAGAGGGAAGATTATATCAGTAGCAAAAGCTATTGGTATTGATGTTGATGAAACTAATATAAAATACGAGGAACTTAAAGACTTTGATGCTGCCTATATATCAGGAACATCTCCTAAGATTTTACCTATATCTTATGTAAATGATATTAAGTTAAATGTAGAAAATGAGCTTATGAGAAGACTGATAAGAGAATTCAATAGAGAAATAGATTTATATGTAAAAAAGAATAAGAAATAGTTAGCAAGTTTTATAATAAATTGAATATTATTCAAAAAGAGATTTAAATATGATATTATATAGTAAAGGTATAATATCATAATTTAGGAGTGGATTAGAATGGGTGAGGGGAAGAGAGGCACTGAGAGCAAAGATGGCAGTATCTGTGTTAAAAATGGTGAAATAATTGTAAAAAATCCTATTAACAAAGGAGAATATGCAATTATATGCCCACCTTCAAAGGGAAGTTTATTTATAAATGGAAAAAAAGTTAATAGCCCTTCTAGTGTAAAGCAAGAAGATGAAATAGAGTTCAAAGAGGAAAATATTTTAGCAAAAAGAGAAATATCATTTACTTATAATAAAGATAAAACTGAAGGATATATTTCAATAAATTATTTAAAAGCCATAAATTATCCTCTTAAAGACTTAGAAGAATCTAAGTACTTAACTTTAGATGTAGATGAAAAGGAGGGAGAATATCCTCCTATAGTTACCAAAAGAGAAATTGAAGAAGAGCTTTCGAAGGTTGGAATAACCTTTGGAGTAGATAATGAAGCTTTAGAATTAATAACAAAGAATAGGAATACTGAAGAAGTTTTAATTGCTAAAGGCATAAAAGCAAAACCGCCAATAGAAGATAAAATTAGATTGTTTTTTGAAAATGAAAAAAAATCTTATGATAGTGAAAGCCAAGATCAAATTGACTATAGAAATTTTAATACTATAACTAGTGTTAAAGCTAATGAATTATTAGCCGAAATTATAAAAGGAGAAAATGGTGTAGATGGGAAAAATATTTTTTCTAAGACTATTTTGGGAAAGGCTAAGAAAAAAATAGCTTATTTTACAGGGTATGGGGCAAGGCTTAAAGATAACTTAGTTTATTCAACTATAGATGGAAAACCTAAGTTTGATAGAAACACATTCTTAGTTGAGCCTATTTACATATTGAATAAAGATGTTACCATAGCAACAGGAAATATTAAATTTCCAAGTAATGTAGAGATTAATGGAAAAGTTAATGAAGGAATGAAGGTGATTTCTGGCGGTAGTGTTCTTGTTAGAGGAGGAGCCTTTAGTGCGGAGATTGAGGCGAAATCAAGTAGCAATGTTTTAGGAAATATTGTTGATTCTACAATTAAGGTTGGTGGAACTAACTTAGTTAAGGCTAATAGAATAAAATATTTGAAAATTCTTGAAGATCATCTTAAGGTTTTAATTAGCAATACTAAATATATTAAAGTAAATCATTTAGTTAAAAAAGGTGTTACTGATGGAATAATAATTAAATCTTTAATTGAAACTAAACTAAAGGATATAAATAAAAATTTAGTTAAGATAATATCAGTTTCAATGCAAGATAATTGCTGTAATTCAGAAGTTGTTACCTTAATAAAAGGAAAGTTACTAGGACTTGGACCAAGTAGAATAAAAGATGTTAGTGAATTAGATGAGATAGCTGATAAAGTTAAAGAGGAATTAGAAGAGCTTGAAAGAGATGCTATAGTTTTCTCTGACTTAACTATAGAATATGCTCAGGAATCAACTGTTAATGTCTTAGGGAATATACATATTATTGGTAAGGGATTATTTACTAGTACCTTAGATGCTTCTGATAGTATAGTATTTGATTATGAAAATTCAGTATGTAGGGGTGGGTATTTAAAGGCTAGTAAGTTAATAAAAGCTTCTACTATTGGTAGTGAATCTGGTGTTATTACAAGTTTAGAGGTAGATAAGTTAGGGGAAATATATGCAAATATTGCATATCACAATACTACCTTTATAATAGGTAATAAAAAGTATATTTTAGACAAGCCTTCTAAGAATATACATATTTATATTGATAAAGATGGTAGCTTAGCAGTGGATAAATTACTACTATAGGAGGGTGTAAAAAATGAATGAAATTAAAATATTAGTTTTTAAGCTAGGAAATGAATTTTATGCTACTGATATTATGGAAGTGGAAAGAATCCTTGGGTTTGAAGAACCAACAAAACTTCCAGATTCTCCTACTTTCTTAGATGGTGTTATAGATTATGAAAATAGTGTTTTACCTATTATAAATCTTATTGAAAAATTTGGGTTAGAACATGTAAATAGTTCTGAAAAGAAAATAATAGTTGTTAAAAGAGAAAGCGGAAAGTTTGGAATATTAGTAGATAGTGTAAGTGAAGTTATGAGTATTTATGAAGAAGATATAAAAAATCCTAATAGCCTTTCAACGTTAATATCTAAAAAATATATAGAGGGATTAGTTAAGAATAATGACAATATAATTATTATGATTAGCTTAGATAAAATATTAACTGTCCAAGAAGAAGAGATTGTTTTTCAGGGGTGAAAGGTTTGAATGAAAAAAAAGAGGTTAGGGTTGGAATAGCAGATGGAGCAGTAGTATCATCTCCAGATAAATTAATTACTTTAGGACTTGGTTCATGTGTTGGAATTGCCATATATGATAATCAAAAGAAGGTAGCTGGATTAGTCCATATAATGCTACCTGATAGTACTCAATTTAAAAACATAGTTAATCCTTTTAAATATGCTGATTTGGGAGTTGAGGCAATAGTTAAGAAAATGATTTCTATAGGATGCAAGAAAGAAAATATGACAGCTAAAATAGCTGGAGGAGCATCTATGTTTAACTTTCCAGATAAAAAAATTATAAGTGATGTAGGCAAAAGAAATAGTAAAGCTGTTATTGATGCAATAAGGGAACTATCAATTCCTTTAGTTGGTGAAGATGTAGGTGGAAATAAGGGCAGAACTATGGTTTTTGAAAGTGAAGATGGCTCTGTATTAATAAAAAGTATAGGAAACAATATTAAAGAACTCTAGGGGGAGGTAATATTATTGTTTGATAATGTAAGAAACAAAGATATAGTATTAATTGGAGCATCAACTGGAGGTCCTAATGCCATTGAAACTGTAGTAACTAATTTACCTATGGATTTAAATGTTGCTGTTTTAGTTGTACAACATATGCCAAGTGGATTTACCAAGAGCTTTGCTGAAAGATTACATAGGAAATGTCAACTAGTAGTAGTTGAAGCTACGAATGGTATGAAGATAGAAAAAAATACTGTTTACATAGCTCCTGGAGGAAGCCATATGGAAGTTACCTCTAATGGGGCCATAATATTAACAAATGAACCTTTATTATGGGGGGTAAGGCCAGCTGTAGATAAATTGTTTAAGACCGCAGCTACCGTTTATGGAAGTAGAATAATATCTGTTATTCTTACAGGTATGGGGAAAGATGGAGCGGAAGGAACTGCTATGGTTAAGAGAAACAATGGTGTTACAATTGCTCAAGATAAAGAAAGTTCTATAATATATGGAATGCCTAAAGTAGCTTATGAAACAGGATGTGTCGATTACGTACTTCCCTTAAAGGATATAGCATCAAAAATAACCAGTATAGTTAATGGCAATTAGGAGGGTATATGGATTTTTCAGAATTTCATAATTGGGTATATAAGGAATATAGGATTAATTTAAATGCCTATAAGCCAGAGCAGTTAAATAGAAGGATCGGCAGTTTAATGTCTAGGGCAGGTATTCCATCTTTGGAAGATTATAAAAATTTATTAATAGCTAACAAAGAAGAAAGAGATAAATTTATAGACTTCATAACTATAAATGTTACAGAGTTTTTTAGAAATACAGAATTATTTATGGATCTTGAAAAAATATTAAAAGAATATTGCATATTAAATTCGCGTATTAAAATTTGGAGTGCAGCATGTTCTATAGGCTGTGAGCCATATAGTTTAGCAATGATACTTAATGAAATAAATCCTAGAATTAATGCGAAAATTTTAGCTACTGATATAGATAATAATATATTAAGAAGAGCTAAAGAAGGTGAATATTTACCTTCAGAAATGAAAAATGTTAGTGAGGATTTTAAGAAAAAGTATTTTAAAGATATAAATGGCAAATTTTTAATAGATACTAAATTAAAATCAATGATTAATTTTAAAAAGCATGATTTAATTTTAGATACATATGAAAAAGAGTTTGATTTAA
>NZ_JAWGSV010000026.1:0-20374 GCF_032552055.1 Clostridium sp.
AAGATATACAGTGTTTATTTTACCATTTTTAATATTAATAAATATATTAATGATTTTTAATACAAAAATATCAATTTATTTAATAACCTTATTTGTATTAATTATAGTATCTAATATTCCTTTAATTATCTATTGGAAAAAAACTATAAAGCTTAAGGAAGAAAAAGGCTTTAGAAGCCTTGGAGAGAATGTAGTAGTTGTAGATACATCTATAAGAAAGCCTAAGGTAAGAGAAGATAATGTAATAATAAAAACAAGAATTTTTTTAACATTATTAATAATACCTTTAATAACTATGATAGTAACTCTTATTGCCTATAAAAATGTGCCTAATCCATTTCCAATTCATTATAATGCTTCAGGCATAGCAGATAGCTTTGTAGATAAAGATGGATTTAAGGGATTCTTCTACTTAGTTTTATTTCCTATCTTAACTCAAACTGGAATGATAGTTTTATTAACTCTCACTAATAAGTTTGCAGTTAACGGGAAAACAGAAATAAATAGTGGAACTTTAGAGGAAATAAAAAAGCAAAGAAAAGTATTTAAGAGAATAAATTCTATACTTTTATTTATTATAGCTATTGAAATATCAATTATGTTTTCTATAATTCAATTTTGTACTTTATTTGGTTGGAATGTTCAAGTTATAAATTATGTATTCCTTCCAGTAATACTATTAACTATAATAATTTTTTCTGTTATTACTTATAAAATTGGACAAGGTGGAAAAAATATAAAATATAATAGTAATGAAAAAGAAATTTATAGAGATGATGATAAGTATTGGTTATTTGGGAACTTTTATTGTAATAAAAATGATCCTAGCATATTTGTAGAAAAAAGAGTTGGAATAGGCTGGGATGTTAACTTAGGTAATCCAATAGGCGCTACAATAATGATACTTCCATTTGTATTAATAGCAATATTGATAATATATTTTCTTATACAAGGGATTTAATTATAGGAGGGATGTTTTGAATAATTTAGAAGAGATTTTAGTAGGAAATATAACTTTAATAGTTTTAGGAATTATATTATATTATTTAAATAGTTTCTCTAATAGTGGCCTTTTCTTTGGAATAAGAATACCTAAGAAATTTATAGAATATGATGAAATAGTAGAACTTGAAAGAAGATATAAAAAGACTGTAACTATATTATATCTATCAATAAGTATATTATTTAATATACTGTCATTTAGTTTTATTAAAAATAAAGAAGTAGTTGCACAGTTACTATGGATTTTTATGATAGGTTCGATATTAATTAATAGTGGAATTTTTGCACTATATAATAAGAAAATTAGAAATCTAAAAGAGAAGAATAATTGGAACTATAAAAATAATACAGTAGCTGTAGATACATCTTTAAGAAAACCCAAAAAAGATGATAAGTATAAGCCTTTGCCTAGTTGGATATTTATATTACCTATATTTATTCCTTTAATAATAGTAATCTTAACTTTCTTAAGACAGAATAACTTAAGTTCTTTAAGTTTACATGAATTATATAGATTACCAATAAATATGATTGCTATGGTAATAGTCTTTTATATTATAGTAAGGGTAAGTTTAAGTTCTAGGATAGATATAAATAGTACTAATTTAAAGAGTACTATTTATAAAAAGAAGATATTAAAAATGTTGTTTTCTATTATCTTTTTAGTAACGGAAGTAGGACTTATAATTTTAAATTCAATTACACAGCTGGGGTTAATTTATACTTTTGATACTAGTAGAGTAGAATCTATTGTCAATATATCCATTGCAATTATTATGATAGGATTTTTAATAGTAATTATACTAATGGGAAGTAAGGGTAGGAGGTCCTTAGGGAAAGAGAATACTGAAGAAGAAGTATATAATAATGACGATAAATACTGGGTTTTAGGAATGTTTTATTATAATAGAAATGATCCATCCTTTATGATTGAAAAGAGAGCAGGGATTGGATATACTGTGAATTTTGGAAATCCAAAGGCGATTATATTTTTTATTATTTTAATATCATTTGTTATTTTTATATCGAAAATATAATTATAGATTTTGATATTTCTTTAAATTTTCATCAGGTGATGAAAATATTATTTAAGTATAAGATTAATATTGGAACTATATAAAATGATTCTTAGCTTCAGGTGGAGTTTTCTTAAAAAGTAGAGAACCAAAATTTTGCATTTTGTGTGAATCACTTTCACAAAGTACAGGATGCCTACTCCATCTGAAGGTTAGAAGAACCAATCTAGTCGCGTATTAGTGCTGGGCACTTATAAAAGGTGGGAGTGTTAGCAATGGTAGCGATCGGATAAAATAAGGAGGGCAATATGGTCAGTAATTTATCAATTACATTTATGGGAATAAGCCTTATTATTAGTCTATTTGTACCTATAGTAGGGATGATATACTTAAAGAAAAAATATAATGCAAGTCTTAAAGTATTTTTTATAGGAGCTCTTGCATTCTTTATAGCTGTTAATATAATAGAAAGCCCAATTCACACATATTTCTTAAGTTATAATAAAAGTACAGCAAGTTTTTTATTAAATAATCCAGTTGCATATATGCTATATGGTGGATTTATGGCAGGTATTATGGAAGAAACAGCAAGACTTATATCTTTTAAGTTTTTTATAAAGGGAAGAGATACTACTACTGCCTTAACTTACGGAATTGGACATGGTGGTATAGAAGCAATATTAATAGGAGCACTTGGTAGCTTAAATTCAATAGTATATGCTATATTGATAAATAAAGGAGGCTTCCAATCAATAATGGAAGGTGCTTCACTTTCTAAAGATGTTATAAATGCAACTTACAATCAATTTGTAGATTCAGCTTCAGTGTTGTGGCTTATAACTGGAATGGAAAGATTAATTGCTATTACAGTTCAAATTTCTCTTTCAGTTTTAGTACTATATGCAATTAGAGAAAAAAGATATATTTACTATATAATAGCCATAATAAGCCATGCTATTATAGATTTCCCAGCAGCTTTATATCAAGTAGGAGTATTAAAGAATATTTATTTAGTTGAACTAGGGATTTTAGTTATGGCAATTGTACTTGTTGTATTTGTTTTTAGAAATTTTTCAGAAAAATCTCGAGATTATAATGAAATAATTTAAAAAACATATATAATATTATTAAGATGGTAAAATACAGCTTAATAAATAATAGGGCTGTTTGCGAAAATAGCCCTATTTAAAATTAAAAATGAATAATTATTGATTTAATTGTTAAAAAGGGACTGTCACATAAATAGTTAAAAATAAGAATTTAAAATTAAGAATTATTGATGTAATTCTTACAGAATTACAAAAATTAATCGCTTATTGAAACTCCGCTAGGAGTTTTTTCATTAATTTTTCATTCTTCATTTTTAGTTGTGCGACAGCACATCTTAGGTATTAAAAGGGGGTAATTTTAATGAAGGATATTAAGATTAGAAGAGCTAGAGCTGGAGATGAACCACAGATTCTAAAGCTAGTAGAGGAGGTTTTAAGCCCATATGGATTAAAACTAAATCCTAAAGGTGAAGACTTAGACATTACTAATATAGCTAAATTTTATACTAAAAATAATGGGGCATTTGAGGTATTAGAATTTAAAAGAAGAATTATTGGTAGCTATGGCATTTACAAAATTGATGAGGAAACATGTGAGCTTAGAAAGATGTATCTACATAAGGATTTTCAAGGAATGGGACTAGGCAACATAATGATTGAAAATTCTTTTAGAATTGCAAAGAGGTTACATTATAAAAAGATTACTTTACAAACTAATTCAGTACTATATAAGGCACTTAAACTTTATAAAAAATATGGTTTTGAAGATTTTCAGGATGAAGTTTGTGATAGGTGTGATATAGCAATGCAAAAATACATTGCTTAATAATAAACAAAAAAAGTATCAAGAGGGGATGGCGTATTATGAGATATTATGATACTAATATTGAAAATGTAAAATTGCGAGAAACTAAGGAAGAGGATGCTGCTTTAATTTTTTCCTTTATTAAGGAATTAGCTGAGTATGAAAAAATGACTAATGACGTTATTGCTACAGAAGAAACTATTAGGGAATCTGTATTTAATAATAATAGAGCTGAAGCAGTAATAATTGAATTAGATGAAAAACCTATAGGATTTGCTTTATACTTTTATAATTTTTCAACATTCATAGGTAGATCTGGATTATACTTAGAAGATTTATTTATAAGAAAAGAATATAGGGGTAGAGGAATAGGAAGAGAAGTATTTAAATTCTTAGCTAAAAGAGCCTTAGAACAAGGCTGCAAGAGAATGGAATGGGCTTGTTTAGATTGGAATGAACCATCTATTAAATTCTATAAATCATTAGGAGCAATTCCTATGGATGAATGGACTGTATATAGACTAATTGAAGATAAAATAGAACAGTTAGCAATTAATAATTAAAAAGATTTAGCATTAATTAAATAAGAAAAGCTACCTTTTAGCATCTTTAATAATTAATAATTTAGTGGAAAACTCAGCTTCGGCTGAGTTTTTTTGCTTTTGTAAATAACAATAAATTCAAATATATGGATACATTTTTAAGAGTAGTAAAATTTATAGTTTAGCAAATGGATTTTTATTAGGTAGCTAGATTAATTATTTGGTAGAAAAGTATGTTTTAAAAAGTTTTCAATAGATTTAAAACTCAATTAAGTATGAGTTCTTATTTTATAGATAATAGCATACTTATAAAATAAAATTCAGGGAGCGTTAAATTTATTTAATTTTCTGTCAACTTATTGACACTAAATTAATATTAATATATTATTATGATAATGCTTTAAAGTGGTAAAGTATAAAAGGGAGGGAATATGAATAAGAATATCATTCCAGAGGGAACAAGAGATTTAACTAATGAGGAATGTTTAAAAAAAGCCAGGGCAATTAAGTCAATAAATAATGTATTTAATTCTTGGGGATATAAGGAAGTAATTACACCAAGCATAGAATTCTATGAAGGTTTTAGATATGAGTATTCTGGGTTAAAAGAAGAGAGTGTATATAAATTTTTTGATTCTAAAGGAAGAATACTAGCCTTAAGGCCTGATATGACTATACCTATAGTAAGACTTGTATCAACTAGATTTAAAGATGTTGAAGAAGCTATAAAGATAAGGTATGAAGCCACTATATATAGAGTTTTTGAAGAGTTTACTGGAAGAAGAAATGAATACACTGATTGTGGAATAGAGCTTATAAATAAAGAAAATGAATTTGCTGATTTAGAGGTATTAATAATTGCAATAGAAGCTTTAAAAGCTACTGGTGCTAAAAACTTTAAGATAGAAATTGGAGAAGTAAACTTCTTTAAAGCTGCTATAGAGGCCTTAGATATTGCAGAAAAGGACAAGTTATCCTTATCAATATTAATCGAAAAGAAAAAAATAGAAGAATTAAAGAAATTCCTAAAGAAATTAGATGTAGAAGATAATATAAAAAATACTTTTTACAAACTACCTCTTTTATTTGGAGAAGGAGTAGAAATATTAGAGAAATATAAGGAATTGGCTTTTAATACTAAAATGATTAATAGCATAAATTATTTAGAAAATATTTATAAGAGACTAGAAGCTTTAGGTTATGAAGAATATATTACATTTGACTTAGCTATTACTCCAAGGCTTAATTTCTATACTGGAATAATATTTAGAGGATATATTGAAGGATCAGGAGGTATTGTTTTAAGTGGGGGAAGGTATGATGATTTAATTGATTCAGTTAAGAAGGGCTTCAAGGCAATAGGTTTCTCTATTAATGTAGATGAATTAAGTAGCATTTTAGATTTAGAATTACCTAAAGAAGAAAAATATAAAATTACTTTTAGTAAAGAAAATGAAATAGAAGCATTAAAAAAGAGCGTGGAACTTAGAAAAGAAGGTTATGTAGTGGAAGTTATTCCTTCAGAAGAATTAGAAGGGATAAATCTTAAAAAGGAGGATTATTATGGGGATTAGTGTTGCCTTAACAAAAGGCAGGCTAGAAATAGAAGTAGTTAAGATATTAGATAAAGCAGGATTTGGAACAGATGAGCTAAAGGATAAGGGAAGGAAACTTGTATTTAAAGATACTAAGTATGATGTTAATTATTTTTTAGTCAAAGCTAATGATAGCATAACTTATGTTGAACATGGAGTTGCTGATATTGGGGTAGTTGGATTAGATACTTTAGTAGAAAAAGGTCATAATTGTTATGAATTAATGGATTTAGGTTTTGGTAAATGTAAGTTTATAGTAGCATCTATGCCAGATAAAGATTTGTTTAATATGAAGGGGCATATAAAGATTGGGACAAAGTATCCTAAAGTAGCTAAGGAATTCTTTAAAGAAAATAATATAGATGTTGAAGCAATAAAAATTGATGGTTCTGTTGAGCTTGCACCAATACTTGGCCTATGTGATGGAATAGTAGATATTATGGAAACGGGAACTACTCTTAAGGAAAATGGATTAGTAGTGTTAAAAGAAATTCAAGATATTAGTGCTAGATTAATAGTAAATAAGGCAAGCTTCAAACTTAAGCAAAAGGAAATAAGCTTTATTTTAGAAAAGATAAGAGAAGCAATAAGTGATAAATAAGCAATAAATAAAGGGGAAGGGCTATGCTAAGATTATTTAATTTATCTAAGGATAAGGAAGAAGATATTTTAAAAATAATAAAAAATAGAGAAGAAGAAAATCCAGAAGTAATAAGTGATGTTTTAAATATATTAAAAGATATAAGAAAAGATGGGGATAAAGCATTATTTAAGTACACTAAAGATTTTGATAAAGCTTTATTAAATTCAGAATCTATTAAGGTTTCAAAAGAAGAAATAGAAGAAGCCTTTAATATAGTTGAAGAAAGCTTTATTAAAGCAATTAAGTCAGCTATTAAAAATATAGAGTTCTATCATAGCAAGCAAGTCAAAAATGGATATTCAATAGCTAAAGAAGGTGGAGTATTTATGGGGCAATTAGTACGTCCACTAGAAAGAGTTGGAGTTTATGTTCCAGGTGGAACAGCTTCTTATCCATCATCAGTAGTAATGAATGTCATACCTGCAAAGGTAGCTGGAGTTGAGGAAGTAGTTATGGTAACCCCTCCAAGTGCAAATGGAGGAATCAATCCATATATAGCAGTTGCAGCATCCGTAGCTGGAGTTTCAGAAATTTATAAGGTTGGAGGAGCACAAGCTATAGGAGCTTTAGTTTATGGAACTGAAAGTATAAAGAGAGTAGATAAGATAGTTGGACCGGGGAATATTTATGTAGCAATGGCTAAGAAATTGGTTTTCGGAACAGTAGATATAGATATGGTTGCTGGGCCAAGTGAAATATTAATAGTAGCTGATGAAAATGCAAATAGTAAATTTGTAGCAGCAGATTTAATGTCTCAAGCTGAGCATGATAAGCTTGCAGCTTCAATTTTATTAACAACATCTGAAGAAAAATACAATGAAATTATAAAGGAACTAGAAGTTCAAATAGAAGGAATGGAAAGAAAAGAAATTATTAAAGAATCCTTTAGTAATTATGGAATGGCTTTAGTATGTAAGGATATAAAAGATTGTATAAGAATATCTAATATTATAGCTCCTGAACACCTTGAGTTAATGGTGGAAAATTCAATGGAATATCTAGGTGAAGTAAAAAATGCAGGTTCAATTTTCTTAGGTTATTACACACCAGAGCCATTAGGAGATTATTATGCAGGACCAAACCATGTTCTTCCTACTAATGGTACAGCAAGATTTTCATCTGCTTTATCAGTTGATAGTTTTATAAAGAAAAGCTCATATCTGTATTATTCTAAGGAAGAGTTAAATAAAGCTTCAGAAGATATAATTTTGCTTGCAAAGAGAGAGGGATTAACTGCTCATGGAAATTCTGTGAAGGTGAGGGGTTGCAATGATTAAGGATATAGGAGTTTACTCAAATAACAGTAAGGATAACTTATTACTTAATGGTAATGAAAGTCCTAAAAATATTAATAAAGATAAGTATTTTAAGATATTAGAAAAGCTTAAGATAGTAGATTTAAACAGATATCCAGATACAGATGGAGATAAATTGAGAGAGGCTTATAGCTCTTATCTGGGAGTAAGCTTAGATAATATTATCATTGGTAATGGGTCAGATGAAGTAATTAACTTAGTTATAAGCAAGAATATTCAAAAAGGAGACAAACTTTTAACTGTAACACCAGACTTTGTTATGTATGACTTTTACACAGCTTTAAATGAAGGAAATGTGACTAAGTATAACCTTGATGTGGATAACTATTTTGATTTGGAAGAATTTATAGTATTAGGAAAAAGGGGGAATGTAAAGATTGTTATGTTCTCTAATCCTAATAATCCAACTGGTTTTGCATACAGCAAGGAAAATATTATTAAGATTTTAGAAGCTTTTAAAGATAAGATAGTGCTAGTTGATGAAGCTTACTATGAGTTTAATGGGGAATCTGTAGTTTCATTAATAGATGAATATCCGAATTTAATAGTAACTAGAACTTTATCTAAGGCATGGGGACTAGCAGCCTTAAGAGTAGGATTTTTAATTTCTAATAAGGATAATATAAGTGAATTATCAAAATATAAAACTCCTTACAATGTAAATACTATTTCTCAAGAAATAGCAAGTATATATCTAAAGGAAGAAGTAGATTCTCTTAATGAAAATTTAAAGCTAATAATAAATGAAAGAGAAAGACTTTACACTGAATTAAAAAAGATTGAAGAATCAGCTAAGTCTAATAAGGGATTTATTAAGTTTTATAAATCAAAGGCTAACTTTATTTTTGGAAGAGCAGAAAATAAGGAAGAACTTATTAACGCCTTTAGAGAAGAAAAAGTTACTATAAGAAGCTTCGAAGATAATAGCTTTAGAATTACTGTTGGGCTTCCAGAAGAAAATAATAAGGTTATAGAAATAATGAAGTATTTTGCTAAGCAAAAGAATTAAAGAATTAAAGAATTAAAGAATAAAAAATAAGTTTTGCGGAGCAAAACATCATTAATTGTTAATTGTTAAATGCAAATTGTTAATTGAAACAGGGAGGTTTTATGAGTAGAGTTTCTAAGATAAATAGAGAAACAAAGGAAACAAATATTAAGTTATCAATAGATGTAGATGGAAAGGGAAATAACAGTATAAATACACCAGTTGGATTTTTAAATCATATGCTTACTTTATTTGCTTTTCATAGTGGGATAGATATTAATTTAGAAGCAAGTGGAGATATTGAGGTTTGTGATCACCATATAGTAGAGGATATAGGAATATCTTTAGGGAAGGCATTAAATGAAGCTTTAGGTAATAAGGTAGGGATTAATAGATATGGTACTGCATTTGTACCTATGGATGAAGCCTTATGCCAAGTAGTACTAGATTTGAGTGGAAGAGGCTTCTTACATTTTGAGGGAGAGTTTAAAAGAGAGCAAATAGGAAATTTTTCAACTGAAATGGTAGTAGAGTTTTTTAGAGCTGTAGCTATGAATGTTAATGGGACAGTTCATATTAGGGTATTGTATGGAGTAAATGATCATCATAAAATTGAAGGAATATTTAAGGCTTTTGGTAGGGCATTAAAAGAAGCAGTTACTATAGGTAATGATGCAAATAAGGTTTTATCAACTAAGGGAACTCTAAGTATTTAATAAGGGTGGATAAATTATGATAGCAATTATAGATTATGGAATGGGTAATTTAAAAAGTATAAAAAATGCTTTATATCTATTAAAAATAGATTCAGTTATTACTAGTGATAAAGAGGTAATAAAGAAGTCAGAAGCTATTATCCTTCCAGGTGTCGGTGCATTTAAGCAAGCTATGGACAACCTAAAAGAAAAAGGCTTAGATACTTTAATTAAAGAAGTAGCCAAAGAAGGAAAACTTATTCTAGGAATATGCCTAGGTATGCAGCTACTATTTGAAAAAGGTTTTGAGGGTGAAGAAGAAGAGGGGCTAGGATTATTAAAAGGAAATATAAAGAAGCTTAAGACTAAAGAAAGAGTAAAGATACCTCATATGGGATGGAATAAGCTAATTGCTAATAATGAAGATGAAAATTTTTGTAATCTATCTTCAGATAAATTTGTATATTATGTTCATAGCTTTATGGTAACAGATTATGAGGAGAAGGATTTAGTTGCCTACTCTAATTATGGAGGATTAAAGATACCAGGTATATTTAGAAAAGATAATATTATAGGAACGCAATTTCATCCAGAAAAAAGTGGTGAAACAGGACTTAACTTACTAAAAGAATTTGGGGAGATGGTAAAGTGATAGTAATTCCAGCTATAGATATAATTGATGGTATGGTTGTTAGGCTGTATCAAGGTGATTATAATAAAAAGGATATAATTGGTGAAGATGTTTTAAAGGTAGCTAAAAGCTTTAAGGAAGCAGGAGCTAAGCTTATTCACTTAGTAGATTTAGATGGGGCAAAAAAAGGTGAGTTAGTTAATTTGGATTTAATATTAAAAGTAGTAAAAGAATTAGAAGTAGATGTTGAAGTTGGTGGAGGAATAAGAAGCTTTAAGGATATAAAGGCATTAATAGATGGTGGAGTATCTAGGGTTATATTGGGTACTGCTGCAATAGAAAATAAAGAGTTACTAAGACAAGCTGTTGATACCTATAAGAATAAAATAGCTGTAGCTGTAGATTTTAAAGATGGATATATTCATACAAGAGGATGGATAAGTAAAAGCGATATACATTATATAGATTTAATTAATGATATGGAGGCTATTGGAGTTAAGAACATAATAATAACAGATATAAGTAAGGATGGAACATTAGAAGGCCCTAACATTAATATTATGAAGGAAGTTAAGTCAATTTCAAACATTGATATTACTGCTTCAGGTGGAGTTAAGAACGTAGATAATATTAAAGACCTTAAAGAACTTAATATCTATGGGGCAATAGTAGGTAAGGCAATTTACTCTAAGGATTTAAATTTAGAGGAAGCTATTAATTTATGTAAGTAGGTGGAGAGATGCATACTAAGAGAATAATACCTTGTCTAGATGTTAAGGAGGGAAAGGTTGTTAAAGGAATTAACTTTGTGGGCTTAAAAGAAGTTGGAAATCCAGTAGAATTAGCAGAAGAGTATTATAAACAAGGTGCTGATGAAATAGTATTTTTAGATATTACAGCTACTCATGAAGGTAGAAAAACTATGATAGAAGTAGTTGAAAAGGTAGCAGAAAAAATATTTATTCCTTTTACTGTGGGGGGAGGAATAAGTACAGTAGATGGAATTAGAAAAATTTTAAGAGCTGGGGCAGATAAGGTAAGTTTAAATTCAGCAGCTATTAGGAATAAGGATTTAATTAAAGAAGGAGCTTATTACTTTGGAAATCAATGTATTGTACTAGCTGTAGATGCTAAAAGACGTAATAAGGATAACTGGAATGTTTATATAAATGGTGGAAGAATAGATACAGGAATAGATCTTTTTAAATGGATAGAAGAGGCCTATAACCTTGGTGCAGGTGAAATATTACTTACATCTATGGATGCAGATGGAACTAAGGGTGGTTTTGATATAGAACTTACTAAGAGGGTAAGTAACTTAGTAGATATACCAGTAATAGCCTCTGGAGGCTGTGGATCTATAGAAGACTTTAAAGAAGTATTTGTAGATGGAGAAGCAGATGCTGCTCTAGCAGCTTCATTATTTCATTATGGTAATTTAAAGGTGTCAGAGGTAAAGGAGTATTTGAGAAAAAATAATATAGAGGTAAGGATATAACTATGGAATTTGATATAGATAAAGTGGATTTTAATAAAAGTAGTGGTTTAATTCCAGCAATAGTACAAGATTTTAGAAATAAAGAAGTACTTATGCTTGCTTATATGTCTAAAGAAAGCCTAGAGAAAACTATATTGGAAAAGAAAACTTGGTTTTATAGTAGAAGTAGAAATGAGATTTGGAATAAAGGAGAAACTTCAGGTCATCTACAATATGTAAAAGAGATGTATATAGATTGTGATCTAGATACTATATTAATTCTAGTTGAACAAGTTGGGATGGCTTGCCATATTGGAGAAAGAAGCTGTTTTTTCACTAAAGTAATTTAGAACAAATTACATCAATAATTATTAATTGTTAACTGAAAAGGGGGTTTTTATGGATAATATAATTAAAGAGCTATATGCTGTTATTGAAGATAGAAAAGAAAAAAAGGATGAGAAATCTTATACAAGCTACTTATTTAATAAGGGAATAGATAAGATATTAAAAAAGCTTGGGGAAGAATGCACAGAAGTTATTATTAGTGCAAAAAATAATTCTAAAGAAGAGCAAATTTTAGAAATGGGAGATTTAATATATCACCTTCTAGTTACTATGGTAGAACTAGGAATTTCAGTTGAAGATATTGAAAAGGAATTAATAAGTAGAAGAAGTAAGATTGGAAATTTAAAGTCAGAGAGAAAACCCATAGATGAAATATAGAATTAGTAATTTTGTCTATGCATGCGCTAATATATTATCTTTTGTATTCATCGCAAGCTCCAAGAGGACATACGTATAATATATTAGTACAGACTAATTTCAAAATTAGGTATCCAGCGCTTTGATATTAAAGGAAGGAACTCAGCTAAAACTGAGTTCCTTTAAATTTATTTTTATTTATATTAGAAAGTAGTGGATTTGAGTAGATACTTTTCTTTATATTAAAAAAATTCTGGTTTTCTTTTGCTAAAGTAGATTCCTTTTAAATTAACATCCTCTATAAAGTCTAATGCTATATCAAAATTTCTATGAATATTTGTATAAGCGTGAGCATCAGATCCTAAGGTAACATATTTTCCACCTAAATCTTTATATAAATTGTAAATATCTTTTAAAGCAGATTTAGCTTCAGCTAGATGAAGTCTTGATGTATTAACTTCCAATACTTTTCCCTTGTTTATTAAGATCTCAAATATTTCAGCTAGGATGTCCTTATAGTCTGATACTAAAATTTCATTATTATCGAATTTAGTATATCTGCAGGGGTAATCTATATGGGCTAATGAATCAAAGCTATTATAGAGATTAACACAATCTAGCATATCTTCTAAGTAATAAGTGAAAAACTCTTTTTTGCTATAGCCTTGATGTACATATTCCTCATATATATCTAGATTTTTAACAGCATGAATAGATCCAAGTACAAAGTCAAAATCGTAGGAAGTAATTAATTTTTCACTTTCGTCTACTACATTCCTAGTTAATCCTAGTTCTATGCCAAGCTTTAGAGCATTATTTCTATATTTTTCATATTCTTTAAAGTAACTTGGAATATCAAATTTAAAGTCATCTTTAATTGGATAATCTAGATCCATATGATCAGTTATTATTATTCCAATGTTCTTATTTTTTGAAACCTCAATTGCATCTAATATATTCATATCACTATCTGTTGAGAATTTTGTATGCATATGGCTATCGAAAATCATATTTTGCCTCCTTAAAATTTATGTTTTCTAAATTATAACATAGCTTTGTTAAATTATGCCTATAATAAAATAAACTTGATTAATAATATTATAGAATATAAAATTGAATTACAAAGTGAAAAAGGTGGGAAACAAATGAACAAACTGTTTGAAATTGGAGATTTAAGTTTTTATAAAGAGGATTTTTTAGATAATATTGACGAATTTAATGATATTATAGATATAATAAAAGAGTTAAGTAATGAACTTTCCTATGAAGAAATTGAAGTAGTAGGAAATAAAGAATGCTGTGAAAAAACTAATAAAAATTATATAGTAGAAATCCAAGGATTCATAGATGAGGAAGATTCTTTTATAACAAAAAAAGAAGCTGAAGAACTAAGTAAGAATGGTGGATTAGGATTATTAGATTTATTTGTTATTAGAATTTATATGTGCTTAGAATGTAAAAAGTGGATAATAGATATTTTAGAATAAAGGGTGAGGAATATTGGGAGCTGTTAATGAAATATTACTTAAAATAAAAGAGTATTTTAAAGAACTATATAGTGAAATTAGAGGTCTATCCTTTAATGAATTAAAAGATTTTATATTTAAAAGAAGACTTTTTCTAATTTCAGTTTTATTAATATTTATTTTACTAGGATTTAGCTTTGGAAGTTACAAGTCTTCTAAAAATATAGTTCTGAAGAACTTACAAATAGCTCTAAAGGACGATAAACCAGGAAAAATTTATAAAAAAATTAGAGTTGATGGTAAAAAGATTAAGAAAGAGGACTTAAAGCCTTTAACAGAGTATTATTCTGAAAATAAAAATCAGGCTATTAATATAGCAAAGGACTTAAAAACTAAGGATAATAGTGGATTTTTTAAATTAGTAAATAAAAAAATATTATTTATTGATAATTATACCATAGAGATAGAACCTATTGCAGTTAAGGTAAATACAAATTTTGAAAATGCAAAAGTATATATAAATAATAATGAAATTGCAGCAACAAATATAAAAAGAGGATTAATTCCAGGGAAATACAGTATTAGAGGAGAACTAGAAACTAAATATGGTTTAGTTAGTGAAGAAAAAGAAGTATTTATAATGGAAAATACAGAAATTGACTTAAATATACAGGCTATAAACATAAGCCTCACATCGAATTTTAATGATGCAGATGTAATTATTAATGATAAAGAAATAAATAAGAAGGTTGAAGAGATTAAAAATTATGGGCCAATTCCTTTAAGTCAAGATATAGAAATTCAACTAAAAAGAGATTTTCCTTGGGGGACAGTACTAAGTGATAAAGTTAAAGTAGGTGATGTACCTAATATTAACATAAATATTAATATGGCTAATGATAAGTTAATCGAAGATATTGAAGCTATAATAAATAATTTTTATAGTAGTACATTTAATGCTTTAAATAATGGGGATTTCAAATTAATAGAAAACTCTAAAGAAGATGCTAAAAGCAAGATATACGATAGCATAAAAAGAGAGAGTTTATTTTTAAAAAATAATTATGAACTAAATGAGTTGAAAACTGAGATTAAGAGTAGTGAGTTCTTTTATGAGAATGGAGTTTATAAAGGAAATATAGTTGTTAATTTAAATTATCATATAAGTAAAAAACTTATACCTTTTATAGACAAAAATGTTGAAGAGATGTTTTTAACTAGTATGGAATACAATAATGGAAGCTGGGAAGTTATAGACGTGCAAAAGTTTAATTTAGAGTAGGAGGCAGTTATGAGTAAAAGAGTTAGGACATTAAGTTTAACAATTGCAATGATTTTTTCTTTTAATATTGTAGTAATGGCAGAAAGTAGTTCATCAATTCAAAATAAAATTGAAAATAATAATAATCAGATTGAAGATCTAGAAAATGAAAAAGATAAGATAAATGGCGAAATAGATGAACAAAACTCAGCTCTTGAAGGTATTATGAATCAAATAAATGAGAAAAGTAAAGATTTAGATGCTGCTATAGCTGATGTAGACAATTATCAAAGAAAAATAGATGACTTCCAAGGTGAAATAGATTCTCTTAACAGTAAGATAGTTAGTTCTCAAAATGCTATTCAAGAAAAGGAAGCAATAATTGAAGAAAAGAAGCAAGAAGAAGAACAGATACAAGCTAATATAGGAACTAGAATTAGAAGTTATTATAAAATAGATATTTCTACTACATATTTATATTTAATTTTAAAGAGCGGAAATATATTTGAAATGTTTAACAATTTACAAAATGTATTTAGAATGATTAATTACGATAGAGAGTTAATTAATAGAGCTACTAATATCCAAAAAGAAATGGAAGAAGAAAAAAATAAAATTGCTGAAGAATTAAAAAGCATCGAAGAAAGTAAAAATGAAATTGTAGCTAAACAAGATGAATTAAAAGATGCTCAAAAGGAATACTTAGCAAAACAAGAATACCATCAAAGTAAAATAAATGAGCTTCAAGCACTAGAAAATGATAAGACTAATGTATTAGCATCATTAAGTGATAAAGAAAAAGAGCTTGCTCATGAAATAGGAGAGTTAACTGTATATAATCAGGCGTTACAACAAGAACTAGAAAGTATATTGGCAGATATAAATAATGGTAACTCATCAGGTGGTTCTTCAGGTGGTTCTTCAGGTGGCTCAGCAGGAGGATCATCAGAAGGAGAAGGAGGCTCTAATGAAGGCTCAGGAGGAGGCAGCTCGATACCAGGAGATCCAAGCACTGAAACATTTTTAAGGCCAGGATCTGGAATAGTTACAGACCCTTACGGACCTAGAATAAATCCTGTTACAGGAGCAGCGGGCTTTCATACGGGAGTTGATTTAGGTGATCCTGCTGGAGCACCAGTAGCAGCGGCTAAAAGTGGAGTAGTAGTTTATTCAGGATGGTTTTCAGATTATGGTGAAACAGTAATAATAGACCATGGTGGTGGAGTACAAACTTTATATGCACATAATAGTGCAAGATTAGTATCTGTTGGACAAACTGTAGCAAGAGGAGAAACTATAGCACAGGTCGGAACTACAGGAATGAGTACAGGCCCTCATATACATTGGGAGATAAGAATAAACGGACAACACACAAGCCCAATGCCATACGTGTAGTTATATTTAGATAAGACTTGTTACTACATTATGCTTAGTCGACCTTGCAAGCTCCAAGTCGACGTTACGCAGAACATAGTAACAAGTCTAACTTTAAATTACTAAAGATTGCCTGACACTAAAGGATGAAACTCAGCGAGCTGAGTTTCTTTTTTTATTATTGTAATTTGGAACAAATTACTTCAGAAATTGTTAACTGGCAACTGTACTTTAGGTAAAGAAGAAATGAAGATTTATGAAATTTTTATTAGTGAAAATAGCTTTGTATTAATAAAAATAAGCAAAAAGTATTATTTTCAGAATATTTCAACAAATAAAATAATTATATTGACAGCTAATCTGGAAAAGGTTTACAATTAAGATGAAAGTAAACACTTACATACTGAAAAATATGGGAGGTAAGTCAATATGGTTAATGTTGGAGTAGTTGGGTTAGGATTGTATGTGCCAGAAAATAAAATGACAGCAAAAGAAATTTCAGAAGCTACTAATGGAATTTGGAGTGAGGATGCAATAATAAATAAATTAGGAATAGTAGAAAAGACTATACCTGGAGATGATGATGGTACTCAAGAAATGGGAGTTAGAGCAGCATTAGAAGCATTAGGGGATGCTAATATGAAACCAGAAGAATTGGATGTAATTATATGTATGGGTGAGGAGTGGAAGGAGTATCCACTGACTACATCAGCTCTGTATATTCAAGGGAAGATTGGAGCGATAAATGCATGGGGAATAGATGTACAAAATAGATGCTGTACTACAGTGTCAGCTATAAAAATGGCTAAAGATATGATAGTTGCAGATGAAGATATAAATACGATTATGGTAGTTGGTGGTTATAGAAATGGAGATTTCGTAGATTATAAGGACCCTAACATGTCTATGATGTTTAACCTATCAGCTGGAGGTGGAGCAATAATTTTAAAGAAAAATGCAAACAAAAATCTTGTTTTAGGTTCTCATATAAAAGCAAATGGAGATTTTTCTAGAGATGCAGGAGTTGAAATAGGGGGGATTATAAATCCTTTCAATAAAGATAATGTTGAAGAGGGATATAAATCTTTAAGGCTTATGAATGCAAAACATATGAAAGATGGACTTAATGCCATTTCAATGCCGAATTGGTTTGAATGTATTGATAAATCGTTAGAAAAATCAGGGTTAAAAAGAGAAGATATAGACTATTTAGCTGTATTACATTTTAAAAAGTCTATGCATGATTATATGTTGAAAGAATTAGGGTTAAAAGAAGATCAAGCAATTTACTTATCAGATTATGGTCATATGGGACAAGTAGATCAAATACTTTCATTAAAGCTTGCATTAGAAGAAGGAAAGGTAAAGGATGGTTCTGTAGTTCTAATGATAGCAGCTGGAATAGGATATGTATGGTCTGCGAATGTTGTGAAATGGGGAGAGTGTTAACCTATGGATACATTTTTTCAAATATTATTTAGTAGTTTAGAAACAGGAAGTGTATATGCATTAGCAGCCCTTGGAATAATAATAATTTTTAGAACCTCTAGAACAACTAACTTTGCTCAAGGTTCAATAGGAATGTTTAATGCCTTTGTTGCCACTTTTGGATTAATTAAGTTAGGACTTCCTGCTTGGGGAGCTGCATTAGTGGGAATGGTAGCAGCCTTTCTATCAGGAGTATTAGTAGATTTAGTGATAATTAGAAAAGCAAAAAAATCATCTCCAGTAGCGAAGCAAATTATAACATTTGGAGTAATAATGCTTTTTCTAGGAGTAGCACCAATGATATTTGGATCAACGCCTTTAAATTTTCCAAAGTTTATTGAGACTGGAGCAATTAATATATTTGGAGCATCAATTTCTTATAATGCTTTATTAAATATAACAGTTGGATTAATTATAATGGGAGTATTATTTTACTTTTTACAAAGTACAAAATGGGGTTTAGCAGTTAGAGTTACATCTTCTAATGAAGAAACTGCAAGACTTATGGGCGTTCCAACATCTCTTGTAACAATGGGAGCCTGGGCAATTGCAGCAGCTCTTGGGACATTATCAGCACTGATGCTGGCACCTGCCATTACTGTAAATGTATCTATGATGGATAATGTCCAAACAAACGCTTTAATAGCTTGTGTTCTAGGTGGATTCCAAACATTCTATGGACCAGTTATAGGAGCTTATATAATTGGACTAGGAAGAAATGTATTAATATACTATGTTTCATCTACATGGGGAGAACCCTTACTATTTACATTAATCTTATTATTTATAGTATTAAGACCAAACGGAATAATAGGAAAGAAAATAATTAAGAAGGTATAGGAGGAATATAGATGAAAAAGATTATGGAACAAAGATATAGTAAATATATTTTACTTGGAATAGTACTATCTTTATTTCCTCTGCTTCAACAAGTGGGGTTTATAAAAAGTTCAACCATAACAACCTTTGGGACTATATTGTTTTACGCAATAGTTGCAATTGGGTTAAATGTACTATTAGGATATTCTGGTCTAATATCCTTAGGGACAGCAGGGTTTATGGGGCTTGGAGCATATATATCAGCTTATTTAACTGAAGATTTAGGAGTACCATTTATAGTATCTCTAGTTATATCTATAGCAGTACCACTTATAATTGGAGTGCTTGTAGGATTAGTTTCCTTAAGAATATCAGGAATGTATCTAGCTATTGCAACCTTAGCAGTATCTGAAATTTTGAAGAAGATATTTGTTGAATTTGATGCAATTACAGGTGGGTTCTCAGGGAAGAGAGGAGGATACCCATCCTTCTTTGGACTTGAACTAGGACGAGATACAACATTTATATTTATAGTAATTCTATTAGTAATTGTAATGATACTTACAGATAATTTTATTAATTCATCAACAGGAAGAGCGTTATTAACTATGAGAGTAAGTGAGGCAGCAGCACAAGCTATGGGAATCAACTTACTAAAATATAAGCTTACAGCCTTTGCACTTGCAACCAGTTATGCAGCTTTAGGTGGAGTTTTATATGTACACTTTATAAGATTTTCTTATCCAGCTACCTGGAATTTACTTTTATCACTACAAATATTAGCGGTAATAGTTATTGGAGGAGTTAGAACTATATCAGGTCCAATTATAGGATCAATAATAGTATTTGGTATTCCAGATATTATATTAAAACAGCTACCAGTAATAGGTGCAATAGATGGGTTAGCATATATATTTACAGGAATATTAATAATACTTGTAATTCTATTCTATCCAAATGGGTTAATTTATATCGGCCATGACATTAAGAAGTATTTTAATAAAAAGAAGGTGAAAGTAAATGAGCTTAATACAAACACTTAAGATAGAAGATTTATCTATAGCTTTTGGAGGCCTAAAGGCTGTTGATAATTTAAGCTTTCATATTAATGAAGGTGAGATATATGGATTAATTGGGCCAAATGGAGCTGGTAAAACAACAGTATTTAATTGTATTACTCAATTCTATAAACCTGATAAAGGAAAAGTTATCTTTAAAACTATTAATAATGAAGAAGTTAATTTAGTAGAAAAAGAAACACATAACATTATAAAGCTAGGTTTAGTAAGAACATTTCAAAATGTTGAGTTAATTAAAGATTTAACCTTAGTTGAAAATTTACTTATAGGGGCCCATATCTCATATAAGAGTGGACTTTTTGCTAATGCTTTTAGGACAAGAAAAGCAAGAAGAGAGGAGGATACCCATCCTTCTTTGGACTTGAACTAGGACGAGATACAACATTTATATTTATAGTAATTCTATTAGTAATTGTAATGATA
>NZ_JAWGSV010000027.1:0-20303 GCF_032552055.1 Clostridium sp.
ACTTGGTGGCAATATTTCATATATCAATAATGAAGAAATGAGAACATATTTAAAAGAATTAAAGGAAAATAATATTTTAATCGCAGGTATATGTGCTGGGGTCGATTTGCTTGATGATGCAGGAATATTAAAAGGATTAAAATCAACTCATTCTACAGATGATGATATTGTCAATGATGACAATGTGATAACTGCAAGAGCGAATTCATATGTAGATTTTGCTATTGAAGTAGCAAAAGAATTGGAATTGTTTGAATGTAAAGAATATTTAAAAGAAACAATTTATTTTTGGAAGAACTTTAAAAGAGTTCAGTAAATTCCAATTTGCTTAATAGATAGTATAACTAGTTTAAACTATCAAACAGATAAAATTTAGTAATATATAATCTATGATATATTATATAGCTCAATTGCCTTTACATTGAATTATACTCAATAAATATGAATTTAAAGGTGATAACAAAATGATAACTAAAACTATAATTAGGAGTTTTTAACACTAGTTACTTGTGATAATGGTAATCCTATAAGAGTATATGTAACTTCTACATTGTGTAAATTATAATATATTATAAATAAAGGAGGTATATAAATTATGAGAGTTATATTCAAAAGTTTTAATGAACCAACTGTAACAGATGAAAATGGGAAAGAAATTATTAGTTTTGAGAAATCTAAAGCATTACCTACACGTGAATGCTATTCTGTTATTAACTCTAATAATGAAAAGATAGGAAAGATAGAAAGAATTAGAAATAATTTTGGATTGTTTGATTTACCTAGAATTGTCATCTCTGTGAATAATGATAAAATTATAATTCGAAAAGATATAAAAGAATTTAAAGATATTTACGAAATTACGGGGAATGGATTTTCAATCCTTGGTAATTTGGATGGACCACACTTTAATATTTCCGAGAGTGAAAAAGTAATAGCATCAGTTACTGTTGAAAAGGAAGAATTAGGACAAAGATATTTGGCTGATATTATTGATAAATCAACTGAAAAACAAGTTATTTGTATCTTGTTTGCGTTAAGTTGGATTATGTAAGAATAAAATCATAAAGCTCCTATTTAATAGTATAAAATTTAACAATTATTGAAATTCAGTTCATCTGAATTTTTACATGTAGTTTCCTTAAATCTACAAGATTAAATTATCTAAGGAGTCTTTACCATAGTGCATAATCCGACTTGAAATTTACATAGTCGAAGGAGCATAATCATGGTAAAGACTCCTACAGAATTTACTACAATTAAGCTGCGTAGGATTTTATGAAGTCTGGAAGTTCATCTAGACATTCACAATTTAAATTGATAAATAGATTCACATTAAACCTTTGAGAGAATTCCTTTATTTTTTTGAACAGAGTAATTGATTCAGCTATATTTTTATTTATTATATTCGATAAAGCATCAATATAAATATTTTCAACATCATAATTTTGGGATACTACACCACAGAGTAAGCCATAAAAGCTATCACAATCAACTATGTCTAATTCCTCAGTGTCAACAAACCTTATTTTTTTATTTAGTTGCATCATACGTCTTGAATCGTCATCGATATAAACCACATCACCTTTAGAATTTATTGAGCCCTCATTTGCCATCTCAATTAATTTTTTAGATTTTCCTGAACCTCTCTTTGCACAAAAAACTTGAATCATTGGAATCCACTCCTTTAATAAATTTTTTTATTCTCTTATTTTAGTATATTCTTTATTACTGAAAATATTTACAATAAATTCGGTAATAAAGCAAAAAGATAGAGATACTATTAGTTTCCCTATCTTTACTACTCTACATACATATATTTATGTGAACTTACAACTTTATTTTTTCCTGCGTCTTTTGCTTTGTATAAATATTGGTCAGCAGTCTTTATTACTGCTTCTATAGTATCACCATCATAGGGATAAAATCCTAGTCCAAAACTTGCTGTTATGCTTTTTCTTATATTACCATCTTGAATACAATTTTTACTTATGGCATCTCTAATACTATCAATTTTATTAAAGATTTCATCAACTGGACAATTACAATCTATGTATAAGATTAACTCTTCTCCACCATATCGTGCTATTATATCCTTCGGTCCTAATTTTTCTCTTATAAGCTTAGTAGTTTCTATTAAAACTTTATCTCCAAATAGATGTCCTAATGTATCATTAATCTTCTTAAAATCATCTAAGTCTATCATAACTATTGCATACTCTTTAATATTCTCTTCAGTAAACCTCTCATTGATAATCTCATAAAAAGTTCTTCTATGATATATTCCAAGTAATGAATCAGTCTTTGCAGCTTTTTCTATTTTCTTATAAAGTATAGCATTTTCTAAAGCAATTGCTATTTGATTTGCTATAGTATTTAAAAATAGCTCATGAAACTCATTTAAGAAGTTGAAATGTGTATGATCGACTACAATGTAACCTATACATTCTTCTCCAACCTTTATAGGTACACCCATCCTTGAGTGAATACATATTTTGTTTTCGTCATCTTTTGTTATTGGTATCTTAGAATTTAAAATAAAAGTTTTATGCTGATTTATATATTTAATGCATTCATCAGTTAACTTATTACTTTCATTTGTACCATTAGTAGCACTTATTACAAAAACGTCTTCTTCTTTTAAATAAACAGTAGATTGAGTAACACCAATAATCCCAATTATCATATCATTAATAATTGGTATTATATTTTTACTGCTTAAATTCGAGTTTACATAATTACTAATAAAGAGCACATTAGAAAGCATATCTAAGTTTTTTTCATACTGAACATTAATTGTACTTAATTCTTGCAGCTTACTTTCAGTAATTCTTTGATAACTTTCATACTCAGACTTTATTTGCTCATATTTTAACTTATAATCGTCCATACTCCCTCCCTATTTTCTTTCAAATAGTATGAATCGAATTATTTTTCCCTATAAATTAATATTACTTTATTTCTTACTTAATATCAATATCTTTTACCTATATTTCCTTAAAAATCCACAATTGTGAATAATTTTTAAAGACTATCCTTCACAATCCCTGTACCTTCCATAATTATATTAACATTTGCCTCTAATTCTGTTATGCTTAATGGATCTTCTATTTCTGTATTTGAATACTTTACATCTAATAATCTTTGTATTTCAAATATATCTAATCCTTCCTTTTTATAAGTATCAAATATATTTTTTAAATAGATTTCCACTTCCATTTCTTTAGCTTTTTTTATATAGCTTAAAGTTTCTTTATCCACTATAAAACTATCCTGAGCTTCTGCTACTGAAACTTTCATTTCTAAGTCTTTCACAAGTTTAATTTTATTATCTTCATATATTATATCACTTCTAGTAGAGTTAGATAGTATTTCTAGAGTTATGAAACTTCCATCTGATTGTGGATTAGAAATTTCTAATGTTCCTTTTGATACATTATCCATTAATAAATTATAACTTAAAGCATCTTTTGCTTCTAATCTATTAATTAATTTGCTATCTTTTATTACTGCTCCTCCACCAATTTGAATTTTTTTATCTAAAGCATCATCTCTTATTTCTATTGCTCCAACTATATAAGTTTTATCGTTCTCTATAGACTTGCTTAAATACTCATTAATATTTGCTCTTATTGCTCTAGGATTCCTTTTATTTCTATGTACTAACTCTTCTAAATATAAACCTAAATATTCCTCATCATTAGATGCTACCTTAAGTAAATCCTTCACTTCTCCGAAATAGACAAATATATCAGGCTTTATTTGAAACTCTTGGTTATTGTTAATTAAATCTAAATACCCTTTTAATCCATCTCTAGCTGCTTTTTCTGTAAATATATAAGCTCTATTTTGTGAGTAATTTAATTCATAACTTGAAGCTAAGTTAACATCCTTTAAAGCTTCAAGAGCAGTTTTTCCTATACCTTTATATATTATCCTTCTGCCCTTATCTGAACTTTCATTAGTACTTCTGTAGGGCTTAACACAATCTACATATACTACTGATCTTCCAAAATCATCAGTATCAAATATAATACTAGTTGCAAAAGTTACCTTATTTATATCTCTATAATTAAAACATCCTACTAAAAGGATTGGAAATAATAAGGCTGTTATTAATCTTATAAATCTTTTAGCTCTCATCTTCTTCTCCTTTTTTCACAAAATCTTTAGATATATTACTTAATGCTCCCCTTAATACCACATCTTTAAATCTATACTCGTTTGTACTTCCAACAGGGAATAAGAATTGATAGCCAACTGAATCTAATTCAGAAAGCTGAATTAAAAATATTAATGCTCCTGCTAAAAAGCCTGGTATCCCAAAGGCTGCTGAAAAACATACTAATACTATCGCCCAAAAGGATAGAGCTCCATACAGTTTAGGAATTAAAAAATATGACAATGTACTTAATGCCACTACTATTATTGTTATTCTAGATGCTATTCCTGCATTTACAGCCGCATCTCCTAATATTAAAGCTGAAACTATGCTCATTGCTCCACCTATTGGTTGTGGAAGCCTAAGTCCAGCTTCCTTTATGAATTGGAAGGCTAGCATCATAAGTATTACTTCAATAAAGGTAGGAAATGGTACTCCAGCTCTAGATACTGCAAGCCTAAACATAAATAAAGATGGAATCATAGCAAAGTGATAAGTCATTACTGCTACATAAAGTCCTGGAACTAATGCTGCTACAAAAAATGCAAACCATCGTAATATTCTATTAAAGTTTGTATAATACCTGTTTAAATAATAGTCATCTGGCATTTGAAAATTTTCTAAGAAAAAGTATGGGGCTGTTATTACAAAAGGTGTTCCATCTACTATAACTCCAACTCTTCCTTCTAAAAGCTTTGCACATACTTCATCTGGTTTTTCAGTATATCCAATCGTATCAAAAAAGCTATTTTGCTTCTTTAATGCATCTTCAATATAATTGGTATCTAAAATGAATCTTAGGTCTAAGTTCTTCACCTTATTTCTTATTTTATTAACCAATTCTACTGGAGCTATTCCATCTAAATAGCAAATTGCTACAGATGTTTGAGACTTTTCTCCAACTACAGCAGCTTCAAATTTTAAGGCTGGATTTTTAATACGCCTTCTAATTAAAGCTACATTATTTACAATTAGCTCATTAAAACCTTCTCTAGGTCCCTTTAATACAGATTCAGTTTCAGGGGTTCCTACTCCTCTTACAGGAAATCCTTTAGCTTCTACATACATTATTTCCTTATAATTCTCGAAAACAACTGCTGGATCACCTGATAAAATATGCATTATAGCATCATCAATATCTTTTGCTATTCCAGCTGCATTTATATCTAAAGCATTTTCTATTACCTCTTGCAGAGAAGTGAACTTACCACCTTTCGGTGGTAAATCTCCAAAGCCTCTTAGTGGAGAAACTACATATTCACTTATCAATTCAGCATTACATAAATCATCTATAAATATAATAGTTGCCTTACCTAATACAGTTTGAACAGGCCTATATTTTACATCAAAGGAATTCTTTAATTTTTCCTTTATATAATCTAAATTCTTCATATACATCACCTGTTTGTATTATTTGTTTGAAATCTGTTTAATATTCATTTTTTTGCTAATACTATAGGGGAATGAAAAATTTAAAATTAAGAATGAAGAATTGAGGAAGTAATTTGTTCCAAATTACTAAAAACCAAATTTTAGTAATTCAGCGCTGCTGAATTGCTTAATTAATTGCTAATTGTTAATTGAAAGAAAGGGTTTTTTTATGAACAAAATTTCTACTAAGCATTTTATATTATTTATATTAGGAACAGCTATTATATCTTGTAAAACATATTTATCTATTTTTATAGATGTTGGGGGAAGAGCTACTTGGCTTGCTTCAATCATAGCTTCTCTTATTTTTACTGGATTACTTTTGTTTATAATGAATATTTGTAAAAAAACTAACAACTTTAATATTGTAGATATTTATAAGGAATCTACACCTAAAGTTGTTAGCGGTATATTTTTAATAATATTTGTTCTGGCATTATTTTTAAATTCAATTGAAGCAGCAGCTGTAGAAGCTAATGTGCTTCATTCAACATTGTTTATTGATACCCCTATTTGGTATGCCTTAGCATTTTTTATAGTTCCTTCATTATTTGTATTTAGCAAAAAGCTACGTACACTTCTTATTTTTATAATAATAAGTGTTTCTGTTTTGGTTGTAAATGGTGTCCTATTTTTCTTGTTAACTCAAAGCTATAAGGATATTAATAACTTACTACCTATATTAGGAGATAAATCACTTTCTAACTTTATATATTCAGCTGTAATGATCTTAGGAAGTTTATCTAGCTTTATGATAGCTATGCCTTTCTTAAAATACATAGATAAAACAGAGCATCTTAGGACACATAGTTTATATGCTGGAGTAATATCATCAGCCTTTATTATTTTATCTTTTATTGGTGTTATAACTGCCTTTGGGCCATTAAGAGCTGCTAATATATTCTACCCTGAATTTGTCTTAAGTCAAAGGATTGAAGTCGCAGGATTCTTAGAATTTGGGGAATTATTCTTTATAATCCAAACTGTAGTAGGGCTGTTTGTTAAGTACGTTTTGGCAACATATAGCATATTATTAATATGTGATAAACTTATAAAGAACAAAGCTATTTTCATTGGAATTTATACTTTTCTAGTGTTTGTCCTATCTTATTTCTTAGGATTAAATAACTATATTTTGTATGAAATGCTTAAATATATTCAAAGCATAAATGTAGTAGCGTTTGTAATAATACCACTAATAACTTTTGTATTATATTACTTTAAGTTTACCCCTAAAAAGGCAAGTAAAATGTAGATTAATAGCTAATTTTTTAACACAATATTTCTTGAATAATATTTATATTGTGATATAATTAGTTTGAATATTTAAATGATTAGGAAAAATTTCGATAGGTTCTGTCCCTTAAAGTTCATAATCGCCTTAAGGAAGAAATATATCAAGTTTGTTCTTATGAATTTTAAGGAGGATTTATAAATGGAAGATAAGAAAATAATTTGTAAAGATTGCGGAAATGAATTTGTTTTCACTGTTGGAGAACAAGAATTCTACAAAGAAAAGGGATTTGATAACGATCCAGTTAGATGCCCTGACTGTAGAAGAGCTAGAAAAGCTCAAAACAATAGAAGATAATTTCTTCTTCCGAGTTAACCTTTCCTGGTTAACTCTATTTTTTTGTTTAAAAACTTAGTAAAATAGCTATCTTGTATATAAGTCTTTATAAAAGTATCTATCTTATAAATAATCAATTAGAACTTCATAGTCACTTTGCATATAGATATATTTCAATTAATGATCCATATCAATATAGTTTATAAAGTCACCACATTCATTTATTTAAACCACTAGAATTAATGGCATAGATTAATTAATTTTTATATAAATTTGTTACCACCTTATTAGTTAATAATACATAATCATCTAGCAATTCTTAAAACTTACCAAGTATTATTATCGTTAAATTGCACAAGCTATAATTAGTATGGATATAGGAGGTAATAATTTTGAGTTTTTTTAAATCAATGTTTACTATTTTTGTATTAATAGTACTTATATCATTGCTTTTCAAATATTCTTTTTGGGCAGTTAATTCTATACTAATTCTGGCAACTTTATTATTCTTAGCAGATGTTTTTTATTTTAATAAAATCATAACTAAGTAAACTTATCTTTTATTTACGATTGCATTTTTAATACTAAGGGGCTACATCACTAAGATATTCTGCCGTAGCCCCTTTATACTATTTTGTATTTTTAACTAAAGAAGTCGCATCATATAATCTTTTTATTTCGCCCTCTCTATACATCCACTCTTGGCATAGATTAAAATCTTCTTTTCTATAATCGCCATTGATTTCAAAGCTAAAGTTTTTAAAACTCTCTGCTACTTCTCTTGGAAATCCACAGCACTCCATAAAGTAATTAACCTTTTCTTCACTAGATGAGCTATTGAAAAGTTCTGCTGCTTCATTTACTGCTTTATGAAAGTTTTTAACTGCCTCTTTATTGTTATTATAAAAATCTTCATCAAAACACCACATAACTAGATTTTTATCACTATTTCTTGAATCCCAAATAACCTTACCACCATTATTAACTACTTTCGATACAAAGGGCTCAATTGCAACTAAGGCATCTATTTCTCCACTTTCTAATGCCTGAATTCTATCATAAGTATTATTAATCCAAACTATTTTAGGATTTCTTATAATATCCTTTAAATCATTTTCTAAAAATAATCTAAATAATCCACTTCTATTAACACCAACTCTTATTCCATTTAAATCCTTAGGTAAATCTTTACCACCAACTAAGTTTATAGTTCTTGTTAGATTAGAAGTGATAACTGCCTTCTTCCCCTTTTCAAGCATGTAGAAGAAAAATGTTGTATCTCCCATCATAGCATCTGATCTACCTTCTAAGAATTCAACATTTCCTTTAAAGAAAAAATCTTCATCTAAATATAAGTTCATATCTATATTATATTTTTTAAATATACCTTGCTTATCAGCTAATATTGAAGTTAAACTCAGTGGATTCTTCTTTATTAAATTTAAGTTTATCTTTACCATAATTTCCTCCCTTGTAATAAAATGCGAATATAACTGCAAAGATAAATTGACTGCTCGTAAGACAAATTGCTACAAAAATAAGTTCTAAGGCTCGTAAAAACTACTAAGCCAAGAGTTTTGGTAAAACTCGCATGCGCTCAGACAAACCAACAACTCTAAGGCCTAGTAGCTTTTACTTCACCAAGAACTTCTAATTTTTCGCCATATGCTTACTTCACCATCAATTTATCTTTGCTAGTAATTCAGCATTTAAATATTTTAGGTGATTACACTAACTTTTATTGAAATTTAGCTCATCTGAATTTCTTCTTTTAGTAGGCTAGCATCCCCAAGTTTAAATTATTTAAGACGTTTCTAACATTAATGATATGTATTAAATTGGAGATTTTATTATAATGAGAAACTACAATTCTTATTTAAGATAGCTAAGATGGCGTTAAGAATTTTTATTGTTTGAGCAAAGCGAGTTATAAAAATTTAGCCAGCTTAGATAGCTTAAATTTAGAATTGTATTCGAAATTATTTAAAAATCGGAAAGTTAATACATATCATTATGTTTTATTCGCATTTTATAACAATATTGTATATATTAAAAATTCTAGTGACATTATGAAGTGAAAGCTATATATAAGAAGCAGAGGTCTTGGTCCCCATTCTCTTCCCATTTCTTTATATACCTCTTGAATTTTATAATAATCTTTATACCATTTAACATATCCATAATAATAAAATATTACTAGTCCTGATATAAATATTATTAAGCTTATCTTTGACATTAAAAATAATATAGCCCAAGCTAATATCATAACTATAGCTTCTGGTATTATTATCTTAATTGAATTTCTAAATCCAATAACGTGAGGTAGAGTTACTCTAACTCCTTTATCTTTTTCATAGTCAGAAGTATTGTTTGTAGACATTAAGAATACTGTCATTATCATAGATATAAGTGCATATAAAATTATTTCTATGCTTACTTTACCTTGCTGTATATAAGCAGATACAAAGCTACTTATACCTCCTGCAAATATTCCTGATACTAATTCACCAATAGGATAAATTATATATGGTTTTGGTCCTAAGGAATAAGTTATTGCTGCTAAGGCACTTAATATACCTATAATTAATATGCTTATATCCTTAGTTATTAAAACCACTAAAAGTCCACTTCCTCCACCTAAGGCTAGCATAAAGCCTAAAGCTATTATTGCATCTAAAAACTTAGCGTCTCCTCTAACTAAACCTTCACTACCTAAATGTCCGGTAAAGGTATCTTCATTTTCTTCATTCTTTAAAAATGCCCTTATTTCATTTGCTATATTAGCTACTATATTTAAGCTAAAACCTGAAATAAACATTAAAATTAATGGAAGTACTTTTATATCTCTTGCTAAATATGCTCCGAAGAGTCCTCCACTTAAAGCTGGAAGTCCTGTTGCGAAGCCTGTTCTAAGTTCCATTACTGTATATATTCGTTTTAAAAAATTATTTTTCATTATCTAATACTCCCTGATGTTATTCCTTGATAAATATGCTTTTGTAAAAATACGAAAAATAAAATCATTGGTATCATACTTATAACAATTCCTGCACATATAACCTGCCACTCTGTAGATGCTGGTCCTATAAAGTTAAATAAAGTTGTTGATACAGTATTTAGACCTTCACCTGGCATATATAAAAATGGAACATAAAAATCATTATATATTGAAATTATTTTAAGCATAACTGCAGTTGCTGTTGCAGGTTTTAGTAAAGGAAAGATTACCTTTCTATATATTTGAAAATACCCTGCTCCTTCTAGCATTGCTGCTTTATCTAAATCCCTTGGAACTTTTTCTAATGCTTGCATATAAATATAAACCATTAATACATCTGCACCTAAGTATATTATTATTGGTGCAAGCCTAGTATTATATATACCTAAAGCATCAACTATCTTAAAGGTTGCAACTTGAGACATTTCCATAGGTACTATTGATACAAGCAGGTACATAAATAAAATTAATTTTTTAAATTTAAATTCAAATCTACTTATAACAAAGGCCACCATAGAACCTATAATTACACTACCTGTAGCTCCAAAGAATATTAATATAAATGTATTAATAAATCCCATAAGCATTTTACCATCTACAAAGGCCTTTATATAATTTTCAAAGTATGCAAAGCTATTTGGTGGAGTAATTCCACTTGTTCTAGTGAATTCATCATAAGTTTTAAAGGAGCCAAAAACAACAGTTATTATAGGTAAAAACACTACTATTGTCCAACCTATTAAAGTAGAATATTTTAATATTTTTGCTATTATAGATTTAATATTCATCTTCATCATTACTATATACCTTCTTTTGAATAGTTGTAGCTAATATAATTACTATTGAAATTATTACAGCCATACTAGCTGCAAGTCCTATTTTCTTTTGCTCAAAGGCAGTCTTAATAGTTTGTAATAAGAATGTGCTAGTACCATTAGATCCATTAGTCATTATCATAGGTATTTCAAAAACTGAGATAGATCCAATAATAAGTAAAATAAAGTTTATCTTAATTATTGTGTGGATATTAGGTAATATTACATATCTAACCTTTTGCATTATAGAAGCCCCTTCTATTTCTGCAGCCTTTATATATTCTCTTGGTATAGATTGAATTGCACCAAAATACATAATAAAGCTTCTACCTGTAAATCTCCAAAGGGATATGCTAGCTAATGTGTAATTAACTATTCTAGGGTCTCCAAGCCAATAATGTACAAACTCCCCAAGACCTAAGACCCCAAGTGCTGCATCAAATGTTCCTCCTGGTTCAAAAAACACTCTAAACATCATTGATATCGCAACTCCACTTATAAGAGTTGGAAAAACAAAGCTTGCCTTAAAAAAGCCTTTAAATTTAACTTTAAAAGATAACATAATAGCAAAAAACATAGCTATTATAATTTGAAGTATTCCTGATAAAAAGTAATATAAACTATTTTTAAAAACCTGAAAATAAGTAGGGTCCGTTAAAACTTTTATATAATTATCAAAACCAATAAACTCCTTAACCTTTGATATACCATTCCAAGATGTAAAACTATATATAACTATTTCAATTATAGGTAAAAATCCAAATAAGAATAATAATAAAATAGGAAAAAAAAGAAAGAGAAAAATAATTTGTCTTTCTTTTTTTATTAAGTTTACATTATTCATTTGCCTTTGCAGCAGCTTCCCACTTAGATTCTAATGAGTTTACATAGTCAATATAACTTTCATTTTGATTTGGATATAAACCTATATTAATAACCTTTTGAAGTACATCTGTTAATCTTCCTACACCTACTTCATTAGCAATTGCAGCATACTTAGTATCAATTTCTGGTGTTTCTGTTGCTGCTGTTAATACTATGTTATTCTTTTCAAACATTTCTTTTTGTTCTGCATTTAAATCTTCTTTATTTGGTGACATTCCGCCCAAATCATCTGCATATCCACTTTTAGCAGAAATAAAGAACTCTAAAAATGCCTTAGCAGTTGCTTTATTTTCACTATTTTTATTGATTCCTATTACTGATGGTGCTCCAAAAGCAATACTTGTTTGGCCATTATACTTAACTGGTAATGGAGCAATACTTATTTTACTTCCATTTGTACTAAGTTCTTGAATCATCTTTGCATCTTGAGAACCCTTCATTATCATGGCAACTTCTCCATCTGCAAGCATTTGAAGAGACTTAGCAAAGTCCCCTGTTATAGGGTCTGCTTCTGTTAATCCATTTGAAGCTAATCCATAAAATAAATCCATTATTTCACGTATTGGTTGACCTTCTTTAAATGCAGTTCCAGCTTCAAGCATTGCTGATCTATATTGCTCTCCACCATAAGAAGTTAATGTTCCACCCCAAGTTCCTAAAGTTTTGTTATAATTTGTATAGAAAGGTATAGCATCAGTATTTTCTTTTATCTTTTTGCAAGCTTCTATAAATTCTTCAGTAGAAGTTGGCATTTCTTCTACTCCAGCCTTCTTTAAAACTTCTTCATTATAAATAATTCCTAAACTATTTAAAGCAACTGGTAGTCCATATGCAACATCATTATAATCTGCTTCTGTAACATCAATATACTTTTCTTTAAGCTCATCAACTGTTCCTAATGGCTCAAAGTAATTTTCATATTCTTCAGGAGTTCCATTCATACTAAAAGGTAGGAATAAAACATCACCATAATCCTTAGTATTCATTCTAGTCATTATGTATTTATCATAATCAGCAGATGATTCCCATACTATATCTTCAACATTTGGATATAGCTTTTTAAAATCCTCTTCTATTTTTTCAAATAATTTATCAGCATCTGTTCTAGAGGTAACAACCTTAATAGTTCCTCCGATTTCTTCACTTTGCTTTTCTCCAGCCTTAGTACATCCCACCATAAGAATTGGTAACATTAATAAAGTTGCTATAATTTTTTTTGCTTTCATATCAATTACTCCTTATATTTTCTCTTGTTAATATATCAAAAATATTAGCCCTATTAAAATTAAAACTAATATTAATTTTATCCCCTATTTTTATATTATTTACTCCATAATCCTTTAAAGTAAATTTCATTTCATTATAAATAATATAAAAAATTGTTTCACTTCCAAGATACTCAATTTTTTCTACAATACCTTCAATAGATTCTTCATTAGAATTATCTACCTTTATAGTATCTTCTGATCTTAGTCCAATTATATATTTTCCTTTATCTAAATTATTAAATTCTTTAGGCTTATTAAACTTGATAGACTCACCTAAAAGAATATAATCATCATCTATAAATAAATCAAATAAATTTATTTGAGGCCTTCCAATAAAAGTAGCTACAAAAACATTACTTGGATTATTATATATTTCAAAAGGACTTCCTATTTGCTGAATTTCTCCATTATTAAGTATTACTATTTTATCAGCCATAGACAAAGCTTCAACTTGATCATGAGTAACATATATAGTTGTAGCATTTAATTCATTGTGTAAATTCCTAATTTCATTTGAAGTTGAATTTCTTAATTTAGCATCTAAATTCGATAAAGGTTCATCCATTAAAAAGCACTTAGGATTTCTAACCATAGCTCTAGCTAAAGCTATTCTTTGTCTTTGTCCACCTGATAAATTCTTAGGCTTAGACTTTAAACATTCCTCAAGCTTTAATATTTTAGCTGCCCATTTTACTTTCTCATCTATTTCCTTTTTATTAGCCTTTCTTATCTTCATTCCAAAAGCAATATTTTCATAAGCTGTTAAATGAGGATACAATGCATAGCTTTGAAAAACCATAGAAACATCTCTACTCTTAGGCTCTACGTCATTAATAACTTTATTATCTACCTTTATTTTTCCTTCAGTAATATCCTCAAATCCACAAATCAAATCTAAAAGAGTAGATTTTCCACTTCCACTAGGACCTAATATAACTATAAATTCACCCTTTTCAATATTAAAATTTATATTCTTCAAGGCATATTTATCAGCATTCTTATACTTTTTTGATAAATTATCAAACTCTATATAACTAATTTAAATCACCTCCATATAAATCAATAAATCTAAATCACTAAATCTAAATAATATAATTGCCTTAATAGTATATAACTATTTTGATTGATAAATCAATAACAATCGTAAAATTTTGCAAAGCAAAATAATGAAAAATTAAAAATGAAGAATTAAGAATTAATGAAAAAATCCTTAGGGATTTTGAATAAAAAGTGCTTAGCTTCAATTAATATTTACATTTTGCTGTGCAAAACATTCTTAATTCTTCATTATCAATTATAAATTCAAAAGATTGCTTCACAATCTATTCTCATTACTATAATAAAAAACTACAACTCTTATTTGAACATCAGAAAGGTAATACATATTATTGTATTATTATACACTCACTAAACAACAATTCTTGAAATTCAGATTGTCTGAACTTTTCCTTTAGTATATTTGATTCTACAAGATTAAATTCCTCAAGGAATCTTTAATATATTTTGAGTAAGCCGACTTGGAGCAAAGACAATTGTCAATTAACAGTTACCAATTATCAATTATTGTTGAAACTCAGCCTCGTCTGAGTTTCCTCCTTTAGTTAGCCTCATCTGCAATTTTAAATTACTCAAGGAGTTTTTAATATATTGTGTGTAAGCCGACTTGGAGTTTACGACGGAGGCCGAGCATAATATATTAAAAACACCTGCACAATTTAAAACAATTGACATGGTGATTTACCATACCTATAATTAATTATATAGTTAAACGTTATATAGTAATGGATTTGCACAAATGAAAGGAGTGCTTTAATTGGAAAATAATACAGAGAAGAAGAAGGTTATCTTTAGTGGTATTCAACCTTCTGGGCAACTAACCTTGGGAAATTATCTTGGGGCTATAAAAAATTGGGTAAAGCTACAAGATGAATTTGACTGTTATTTTTGTGTAGTTGACTTACATGCAATAACTGTAAAACAAGAGCCAAAGGATTTAAGACAAAGAACCCTTGAAGTTCTTGCAATATATATAGCTTCAGGAATAGTGCCTGAAAAAAATACATTGTTTATTCAATCACATGTTCCAGCTCATAGTGAGGCTGCTTGGTTATTAACTTGCAACACTTATATGGGTGAACTAGGAAGAATGACACAATATAAAGATAAGTCTCAAAAATATGGTGACTCTATAGGGGCAGGGCTATTTACTTATCCAGTATTAATGGCTGCTGATATCCTTTTATATAATACAGATTTAGTTCCTGTTGGTCAGGATCAAAAACAACACCTTGAGTTAGCTAGAGATGTTGCAAATAGATTTAACAATGCTTATAGTCCAACATTTAAAGTACCAGACCCATATATCCCTAAAATAGGTGCAAAGATTATGAGCTTACAAGAACCTACAAAGAAAATGTCTAAATCAGATGATAATCCAAATAGTTATATACTAATTATGGACCCACCTGAAGTAATTAGAAAGAAGGTTTCTAGAGCAGTTACAGATAGTCTTGGTATTATTAACTACACTGATGAACAACCAGGAGTTAAGAATCTTTTAGATATATTAATAGCTATTAATGGTTCTACATCTGAAGAATTAGTAGCTTACTATAAAGATAAAGGATATGCTGATTTAAAGAAGGATGTTGCTGATGCAATAGTTTCTGAATTAGAACCAGTTCAAAATAAAGTAAATGAAATTCTTAAGGACAAAAAAGCCCTTGAAGAAATTTATAAGCTAGGTGCTGAAAAAGCTAGCTATGTATCAATGAAAACATTAAGAAAAATGCAAAAGAAGATTGGATTTATTCCAAGATAGTAAAAGAGGTTGGATGAAATTATATCATCCAACCTTTTATCCCATTGCTACCATTGCTAACACTCCCCCTTCTATAAGTGGGAGTTAAGCACTGCTACGCACCTGGATTAGTTCTTCTAAGCTTCAGATAGAGTAGGGTATTCCTATTAAGAAAACTCCATCTGAAGCTAAGAATCACTTTATATTATTTATTCCAATCCTTACTATTTAAGTATTCAATAAATGGTTCTCTTAACTCTTCTTTCTTTAAAGCAAATTCTACAGTTGCTTGTAAGAATCCTAGCTTATCTCCAACATCATATCGTCTTCCTTCGAAGTTATATGCATACATTGCTTCATTTTCTATTAAAGTTTCAAGTGCATCTGTTAATTGAATTTCTCCACCCTTACCAGGCTGAGTGTTAGCTAACACATCAAAGATTTGAGGAGTAATAATATATCTACCTAATATAGCTACATCACTTGGTGCCTCTTCTACTGCTGGCTTTTCAACTAGCTTTTTAACCTTATATACTCTATCTTCAATATGGATTCCATCTACGATTCCATACTTATTTACATCTTCTTTTGCTACTGTTTGAACTCCTAATATTGAAGTTTTATATTCTTTGTAGCAATCCATTAATTGTTTTAAACATGGAACTTCCGAATCAACTACATCATCACCTAGTAGCACTGCAAAAGGTTCATTTCCTACGAAAGCCTTTGCACATAAAATAGCATGACCTAAACCTTTAGGTTCCTTTTGTCTTATATAATGAATATCAGCCATATCTGATATTCCTCTAACTAACTCTAGAAGCTCTTCTTTATGATTCTTCTCAAGTTCCATTTCAAGTTCTACAGACTTATCAAAATGATCCTCAATACATTTTTTATTTCTACCAGTAATTATTAGAATTTCCTCAATTCCTGATGCTACTGCTTCTTCAATAATATATTGAATAGTAGGCTTATCAACTATAGGAAGCATTTCCTTTGGTTGAGCTTTAGTTGCAGGTAAGAATCTTGTTCCAAGGCCTGCAGCTGGTATAATCGCTTTTCTTACTTTCATTATTATCCCTCACAATCAATTATCTTTACATAATTATCATATTTAATTTTATCATAATAAAATGTATAAAACAATTTATAATTGTTAATATTTAACTTACTAAACTCTTATCTAATTTTCTTTATAAAATCTATATACTTATCATGGCTGATAGCAAAGTTACCAGAAACCTTACTATTTTCTTTTAAACTTCTTGTAACAACGGCACCAAGACTAATACTTGAGTTGTTTTCAATCACAAGTCCATTAGATACAGTTGCTCCTATACCAAACCAACAATCATCTCCTATTATAGTTCTTCCTCCTATTGTTGTCTTAGATGTAATAAAGCATCTTTTACCTACTTTTACAGCATGAGCAATATGAACAAGATTATCCATAATACTATACTCTCCTATTATAGTATTATCCCAAGGATAAATTGCCTTATCTACACAAACAGAATATTGAATTTCAACATTTTCTTCAATTATTACTCCACCAATATGAACAACTCCAAATGTTTTATTGTTATGCCTCTTGAATTCGTAACCTTCTCCCCCAATTACAGTATTAGCTCTAATTATACAGTTATCTTTAATTGTAGTATTCTCACGAATAATTACATATTCTTCAATCACTACATTATTACCAATTTTAACATTTTTATCACTAATAATAGCAGTTTTAGAAATACTACAGTTTTCTCCTATTTCAGTTTTAAAATCTTTTCTTTTGTAATCTTTATTTTCAATTAACTTATTATGCAAAGAGAAAAAATCTATTCTTGGAACCTCTGAAATTATAACACCAATATTTTCTGGAATCTTACTTGCCATTTCCTTTGTAGTAATAACACATGAAATACTTTTGCTTAATTGAGCTAGGAATTTCTCCTCTGCAATAAATGTTAATAATTTTTCATCTGCTTCAGAAACATTTAACCCTAAAGAGGTAAAATCACCTTCTCTAAAAAGTTCAAAACTACTATTTAAATCTAAAATTTCGCTTAATAACATATAGCACCCTCCAATAATTCTCCATTTTAATAATTTCTTATTTTAATATTTTTTCATATAATTCTAATAGCTTCTTTTCTTCTCTATCCCATGAAAAATTATTAATAAAACTCTCTTTATTATCTTTTCCAATACTTTCTATCCTACTTCTATCTTCTAAAAAGTATTCAATTCCTTCTTTAATACTATTGATATCTAACGGCTCTACATACTTTCCTACATTTCCAAAAAACTTCTTCCAAAATTCAAAATCAGATAATACTAATGGTTTTTCACAAGCCATATATTCAAGTACCTTTATTGGAATACTTTCTTTATAATTTTCAGTAGGATATAAAGTGCACATTCCTAAATCTGCTGCTTTTATATATGAATAAACATCTTTTACAGGCAACGATCCAAAATACTTACAATATTTATATCCATCTAAACTCATACACTCTTCTTTTAATTCTTCACTTTCAAAAGTTCCTAAAATCCAAAGTTCTACTTTCCCAAAGAAAAGTTCTGTAACTTTTATAAGTTCTATAATTCCTCTAATCTTTGTAATAGATCCTACATAAATTATAACAAATTTATCATTATCTTCTCTTTTTATTGGCTTTGCCTCTTCTATAATGTCTCTTATAGCAAAATTTTTCACTGCAATACTATTCTTATTATTAAACTTAGCTGCCAATTCATCACTTGCTGCTATAACTGCATCAAAATTTTCACTTCTACTTTTTTCATAGAAATTAAATCCTCTAGAAATTACTTTTCTTACCCACATAGGTCCCAAATAACTTTTAGCTAAAATTTGCTTTGGAACATCTTCATGAACATCATAAATTACTTTTTTTCCTCTTTTCTTTAGTGCAACACCTAGTTTTATTAGTTCTGGATCATGAAAATGATATAAATCTGCATCTAATTCAATAGCTTTATTTAAAGCTACTTTACTCTTTTTAAAAAATCTATGTAATCTACTATTATTACTATCATCTAAAGATTTTATATTAGTTCCATATACTGTTTTATCACAATCTGAATTTATTACTAAAGAAACATCATATCCTGCTTTACTTAAACTCTGACATTCTTTTAAAAGTATTCTACTATCATTTTCTTTATGCGCTGTAGAAATATGACAAATTTTATTTTTCATTACTATCTCCTCAAAATAAATCATTAATTATCTTAAAATATTTTTATTTTTTTACTATAACATTTTACTTTTACAATATAATTTTATATTTATCACTATTCAATAATTGAATTGTAAACTTTTTCTAACTCTTGCACTATTGCTTTTCTACCAAATCTATTTTTTACATATTCAGAAATTTCATTTCTATCAAATTTAGAATTATTAATTAATATATTTTCCATAACATTACACAATTCGTTTAAATTATCTACATCAATCATATATCCTAGATTTTCATTAAAGAAATCTTCTGGTCCACCACATCTTGTTGCTATAATAGGAATACCACATGCTAATGCCTCTATATATACAACTCCAAAGGTCTCATACATGCTTGGCAATACAAAACAATCAGAATTCCCCATGACCTTCGGCAAATCCTTCCTAGAAACTTCTCCTAACAAATGAACATATTCATTTAAATTATGCTTATCTATAAGTCCCTGTATATTTGTTTTTTCTGGGCCATCTCCCCCTATATATAGTTCTATATTATTATGCTTTTCTTTAAGTTTAGTAAAAGCTTCAATAACAAGGTCAATCCTTTTATTTTTCTTTAAATATGCTACTGTTAAAAATCTAAACTTTTCTCTTTTATATTCCTTACTAACCTTAAACCCATCTGTATTCACAATATTAGGTACAACTACTATATCATTATTTGTATAATTTTTCATTGAACACTTTAGTTTATTACCTACACTTATTAACTTATCTGCATTATTATAAGCTACAGTTAAAACTTGTTTATTATAATCATTTAAAGAATTATTTAATATTATTGATGAATGTTCTGTTATAACATATGGAATAGAATATTTATCTTTTATAACTTTTGCTGCTAAACCTCCATATAATCCACAATGAACATGTATTATATCTGGTTTACCATATCTCTCAACATACTTTTCATATAAACTTAGTGTTTGCTTTACCCATAAATTTACACCAAGGAAATTTCTCATCATCAATATATTCCATCCATGTAATCTTACAGTATTTACACCATCTTCATTATTGAATGTAATTTGAAAATGATTTCTTTTTAAATTTTTATAATTAATATTAGTAATTCTTCTAGTTTCACTATAAATTACCCCTACCTTGTGTTGCCC
>NZ_JAWGSV010000028.1:0-19909 GCF_032552055.1 Clostridium sp.
GAATCAAAAATAAAAAATATAAGATTATGCAAAATCAAAATATAGAAAATGAAAATAAATTGTCTGAATATGGTCTTTGAAAATTACATTATATAGATTTTAAATAGGTTAATAAGGAAGGGTGAAGGTTATGGATAATAATATGAAATTTAAAGAAGGATTTTTATGGGGGGCTGCTACATCAGGCCCACAATGTGAAGGAACTTTTAATAAGAAACATAAGAATGTTTTTGATTATTGGTATGAGGTGGAGCCAGAATTATTCTTTGATAAGGTTGGACCAGAAGTAACATCTAATTTTTATAATAGCTATAAAGAAGACTTAGCTATGCTTAAATCTATTGGATTAAATAGTTTTAGAACATCAATTCAGTGGACACGTTTAATTAAAGACTTTGAAACAGGTGAAGCAGATGAAGATGGAGTTGAATTTTATAACAATGTAATAAATGAAATAATAAAAAATGATCTTACTCCGATTATAACACTTCATCACTTTGATTTACCTGTAGAATTATATGATAAATATGGTGGATGGGAGTCTAAGCATGTTGTTGATTTATTTGTTAAGTTTGCAAATACTGCTTTTGGACTATTTTCTGATAGGGTAAAACTTTGGACTACTTTTAATGAGCCAATAGTAGTTGTAGAGGGACAATACTTATATCAATTCCATTATCCAAAGGTTGTAGATGGTAAAAAGGCAGTTCAAGCATTATATAACATTAACCTAGCCTCTGCTAAGGCAATTAAAGCATTTAAAGAAAATAATTATGGGAAATATGGAGGTAAAATAGGAATAATTTTAAACTTAACTCCTTCATATCCAAGAGATGTTAATAATGAAGAAGATGTTAAGGCTTCTAAAATTGCAGATGCTTTATTTAATGAATCTTTCTTAATGCCAGCAATTAAGGGAGAATTCCCAAAACTCCTTGTAGATTTATTAAAAGAAGATGGAGTGTTATGGGAAAGTACTGAAGAAGAACTAAAGATAATTAAGGAAAATAATATAGAGTTCCTTGGAGTAAATTACTACTTCCCAAGAAGAATTAAGGCAAAGGAAGAGAAGGTAGATGAAAGTAAGCCATGGATGCCTGACAAGTACTTTGATAATTATGAAATGCCAGGAAGAAGGATGAATCCTTATAGAGGATGGGAAATTTACCCTAAGGCTGTTTATGATATTGCCATAAATATAAGAGATAATTATAATAATATTCCTTGGTATATATCTGAAAATGGTATGGGGGTAGAGGGCGAAGATAGATATATAAATTTTGAAGGAGTAATTGAAGATGACTATAGAATTGAGTTTATAAAAGAACATTTAGAATATCTTCATAAAGGAATAGAAGAAGGATCAAACTGTTTTGGATATCACTCTTGGACAGGAATTGATTGTTGGTCATGGTGTAATGCCTATAAAAATAGATATGGATTTATTGCACTAGACTTAAAAACTCAAAAGAAGACTATTAAAAAATCAGGACAATGGATTAAAGAATTTATAAAATAAAAGCGGATTTGCTGAATTAATAGTTTAATTAAGAATTAATAACTTTAAGTTATGGGACAGTATAATAAAATAAGGACTTAAGGTAGGTTTTAAAGAATATAAACTTCTTTAAATAAGCTATAGAACACTCTATGAACCAGTAGTATGGTAATTAGGGTGTTTTTTATTTACTAGATAATTATATATAACACTTCTTTAGTATAAATACATTTAAAAATTATGAATATATTATGTAAATCCTTAATATTATTACTATAGAAGATAAACTGAAAAATATATTAGAAATTATATTTTCAAATTGTAGTAAGTTTAATGTACTGTAAGCTCAAGAAAAACTAACTGCAAAATTAATTTTAGGAGGAGAGTAAAATTAATAAATTAAAAAGGATATCAATTATTTCTATTATTTTAATAGTTAGTATCTCTATCTTATCTATAGGAATAAGAAAATATTCAGTTGACTATAAAAATATAGAGGGTATTATTACTATACTTGCCACAGAGGAATATTCACCAAGAGATATGCTAACTGAGAAAAATGACAAGACTACCCAATATCTAGTAGATATATTTACAGAGCTAGACTTAGAAACTGTATTTGATGATTCTTATCGTCAGAAAATAATAAGAGGATTAGATGTATATAATGTAGTTGGTAAAGTAAGTGGTGAAAATAATAAAGAGGCAATAGTGATAACAGCACATTTTGATGCTTATTCAGGAAGTTTAGATAATTCATCTGGAGTAGCTGTTGCTATAGAAATGGCAAGAAAAGTTATAGAGAATACCTCTAATAAAGATATAATTTTTTCTTTAGTTAATGGGGAAGAAAGAAATCTAAAAGGTAGTGAAGCTTTGGTTCCAGTTTTGATGCCGATGTATGAAAAAATATATAATATAAATATCGATTGTGTGGGTTCTAAAAAAGCAGGAGCATTAGCACTTAAAAATATTAGTAGAGTTGAAGATTCAAGTGAATTATATGATTCAATAAAGGCGAGATTTACAGAAGATAAGGTTGATTTTGAAGATAGTATATCAAGTGAGAAGGTAAAGTACTATATGCAAACAGGAGATGGAGTTAGCGACTACGTACCTTTTGAGCAAAATAATATTCCTAATATTCATATATCACAACAAGGAATAGATGGTTTAACAGAAGATATGGCAGGACCAGAAAGTATAAATTTTAAGAACCTAAAGAAATTAGCAGATTCATTATCTAAATTTGTAGTTGAATTTTAACTTAGTAGTAGCAGATTTTATTATTATAATTAGAAATTAATATAAATAAGATATCTAATGGTTAATAAGGTGAAATTTAGGTGGGATTTTTGGATATTAATTGTACAATTTGAAGAAATAGATAATGCATCAGATACTATTAATACGGTAATACTTGATACAAGCGCAACTACAGAGGAAGTTTCTGCAATAGCTGTAGAAGTTAATACAAGTGTCAATGTTTTAGCTGATAAAGCTACAGAGGGAAGCTATAGAGGGAGTTGCTAATATGACTCAATCATCTACAGAAAGTTCAAGTTCAGTTAAAGAAAATGTTAGTGAAGCTACTGCTGCTATGAATAATATTGCAGAAGCGGCTCAAGGACAAGCTAAATTATCTCAAGACTTAACTGAAATAATTTCAAAGTTTAATATTTAACTGGATGATATAGATTGAGCTTAAGAAAATAAATTTAATATATAGTGTCTAATTTAAGACTCAATATAAAATTACTAAAAAGTTAGGGAATAGGAAGATTTTAAAATAATAAATTTTCTTATTCCCTATTTTAATTATATTTTTAGTCTTCTTTATTTCTTCAAGTAGATAATGAATAAACTAAAATTTGCATACTTTATATCTAGGCTAAAAGGTCAATTTCATAACATTTATCTTGTGAAAGTAAAATGCCATTGGTAAATTCGATACAAAGAATAATGGTGTTTGTATCATTAAAATCGTTATGCCAATTATCTATTCATTCCGTAAATGACGTCTTTAGTTTCTAAACCCAGTTTCTTCTTAATTGACTTTTCTTTTTCTAAATTCTAATTTGAAAATTTATTATAAATAGAGTATAACATAATATGTAAATACATATTTCTAGTAATTAATAATTTAAAAATTTTTTTAATATTATGTTAGAAAGTTAAGTTTAGCTATTTAACAGTATCAATTAGTTGGACAATCTATAAATAATATATATAATAAGTACATGGAAATAATTTCATTTAAAAATATTTGTACTTTTATATAAAATCAAGATTTCTTTATTAAATCAATTAAGAATAAGTGACCATAAAGGAGATAGAAAATGGAAAAAAAATCTTTGCTTAGTAGAATTTCAACTCAGTTAGTAGTAGCTTTTACTATTACAATAGTATTAACAGCTACTATTAGTATTATGTCAATTTCTAATTTAGCTAAGGTAAATGAAGCTGGCAGTAATCTTTATAAAAATAATGTACTTGGTGTTAGTAGTATATCTAAAATAATACAAAACTTATTACAATTAGAAGTTAATTTAAATAAGTTATTTAATGGTGCAGAAGGTGAAGAAAAAGAAAAATTAATTGAAAGTATAACTAAATTAAAAGAGAGCACTGCATTTAATTTAGATATTTACGGATCAGCACTTGAAAATGAAGAAGATAAAAAATTATTTAATGAGTTAAAGGCTGAAATAGGAGAGTATAACATAGTCAGAGATGAGGTTATTGTTCCTTTAATTAAGTCTAATAATATGAAAGAAGCAGAAGTTAGATTTCATGAGTTAGAGGAAATTGAGGCAAGGACTCTAAGTAAAGCTAATGAATTAGTGGAAAAAAATAATCAGTGGGCTAGTGAAGCAAATAAAGAAAATGCAGGGATTTTTTCGAGGTCTTCTAGAAATACAATTATTTTAGCTATTATTACATTATTAGTATCAATAGCATGTACTATAATTATGGTAAGAAAAATAAGTAAATCTCTTATGAAAATCTTAGCTTTAGCTAATAGAATGTCTAACTATGATTTATCTACAGATATAAGTATTGAAACTAAAACGGAATTTGCTGATATAGGGATTGCATTAAATTCAGCTCAAGGGAATATTAGGCATTTAGTTGAGAATGTTATAGAAAGTGTAGATAACGTAACTGCTTCTAGTGAGGAATTATCAGCTACAGTTGAAGAAATGACTGCACAATTTAATGAAATAGATAATGCATCCAGTGCTATTAATTCAGAGATAATTGATACAAGTGCAACTACAGAAGAAATTTCTAAGATAGCTTTAGAAGTAAATACAAGTGTTAATGTTCTATCAGGAAAAGCTACAGATGGAAGCTATAACTCTGAAAAAATTATGAGTAGAGCAGCTGAAATTAAGTCAAATACAGAAACAATGATAAGTAATACAATGAATATTTATCAAGATGTTGAAAGAGAAATAATTGAAAGCATAGAAAAAGGAAAAGTAATTAATGAAATAGGAATAATGGCTAATACTATTGAGGGGATTGCAAGCCAAACTAATTTACTTGCTTTAAATGCGGCAATTGAAGCAGCTAAGGCTGGAGAAAATGGAAGAGGATTTGCAGTTGTAGCAGAGGAAGTAAGAAGTTTAGCAGAAGCATCTAGAGAAGCAGTAGGAAATGTGAAGATTCTTGTAAATGAAATTAAAGGCAGCTTTAAAGGTATAGATGAAAGCAGTAATAAGCTATTAAACTTTATGAATAATGATATATTAAAGGAGTTTAATAATTTTATTGAATTAGGAAAGCAATATGAAAAGGATGGAATTTTCGTTAGTACAATGAGTAGTGAAATAGCAGCTATGAGTGAAGAGTTAGCAGCAGCCATTCTTGAAGTTAAAGAAGCTATAGATGAGGTATCAGCTAAGGTTCAAGGTGTAACAGAAAATTCTACTTCAGTTAAAGAAAATGTTAGTGAAGCTAATGTTGCTATAAATAACATTGCAGAGTCAGCTCAAGGACAAGCTAAATTATCTCAAGACTTAACTGAAATAATTTCAAAGTTCAACATATAAAATGCAAAGCATTTTATTAATTAAAGAATGAAAGAATTAAGTAATGAAAAAATAATTTATAAAAATCTTTATAGATTCTTTGATTTTTTAATTCTTTCATTTTTAACGCTTCGCATTATTTAGATTTTAATTATTGGTAAAATATACTATAATTATATAAAGTAAAGAAATATTGGAGGTTATATATGAAAATCGCTATTATTGGGCTTGGTTCTATAGCTAAAAAGGCATATTTACCAATACTATCTGTAATGGAGGGAGTAGAATTATATATTTCTACTAGAAATAAGAAAGTATTAGATGAAGTTTCTAATAAATATAAGATAGATAGATCTTATATAAATTATGAAAATTTAATTTCAGAGAATATAGATGGAGCTATAATTTCAACTCATGCAGATGGACATTATGAAATTGCTAAGAAGCTAATTGAAAATGGAGTTAATGTCTATATAGATAAGCCTTTAACTTATAATCTTAATAAAAGTGAAGAAATAGTAGAATTAGCTAAGAAAAATAATGTAATAGCTATGGTAGGCTTTAATAGAAGATTTTGTCCTAAGGTAAGTGAATTAAAGAAAAAGGGTAAGGCTGATATTATAGTTATGGAGAAAAATAGGGAGTATCCACCTGGAGATACTAGGCAGTTTATAGTTGAAGATTTTATCCATGTTGTTGATACTTTAAGGTTTTTAATGGATGAGGAAGTTAAAAGTTTAGATGTCAATTTCTCTAAGAAAAATAATAAGTTAAATAGTGTAGTAGTTACCTTTAAGGGGGAAAATACTACAGCTGTTGGTATAATGAATAGATGTGCCGGTATCACAGAAGAAATAATTGAATATATGGTAAAGGGAAATAAGTTTGTTGTTGAAGAGTTAGTTGATTCTATTGAAGTTAACAATAATGGTAAGACTAGAACTACCTTTGGAGGCTGGAAAAGTAGCCTTTATAAAAGAGGCTTTGACGATTTAATAACTCATTTCTTGGATTCTATAAAAGAAAAGAAGAATCCAAATCCAAGTTTAGAGGACTCTATAATATCACATAAGATTTGTGAAGAGATAGTAAATTATATTAATAATAATTAGTGAAGAAGCTGTATCATATTGATTTTATAAAATCAGTCTTGATATGGCTTTTTTCCATCTCTAAATATTTATTCATATAGTTATGTGATTAGTGGTATATTTATTAAGTTTCTTTATGACAATAAGAAGATTTTCGTTAAAACTAAATGACATTAATATAAATTCATTTTTTAGTAGGTTTAATGCCTATAGAATAGAGATTTAGACTTTACAAAGAAAAGTGACTATCATATTTTTCTTATTTTTTAGATAAGTATACAATAATATTTGATGGCATGGAGCGAATATAAAGTATAAAGTAAGATAGTATGAATTATATTTTCATAATTTGATATAAACTTTTATATATTTTTGTTATTATATAATCATAGATTTGTAAGTAATTTTAGGCTTATATGTATTTTGCTTATGAGCAAGATCATACATATGAGTTTTAGAATCAATTATTTATGGACAAGTAAGTCGTTATCTCCCACATAAATAAGGGGAGTATTATTGGCACTAGTCATTGGATAAAAAATAAAAGCTTTAAGGTACAAGGAGGAAGTTATGAAGCATAAAGGAGTAGTATTTTTTGATGTAGATGGAACCTTAATTGATTGGACAAAGAAAATATATGCACCAACAAAAGTAACTAAGGATGCTATAGTAAAATTAAGAGAAAATGGTTATTTAACTATTTTAGCAACGGGAAGACCAAAAAATTGTATAGATGAAGGAATAGTAGATTTAGGACTAAATGGATATATAGCTTCAAATGGAGCTTATGCAGAGATAGATAATAAGATTTTATTTAATGAAACTTTAGATAATAATGAACTTAAGGTATTACTTGATTTCCTAGAAGAAAATAATGTTGTGTATATGCTTGAGGGTCAGGAATATAATTATGTTTTAGATATTAATAATGAAAAAATATCAAATCTTATAAAAGAAGTTAAATTAAATATAGACAACTTTAGTGAAGAATGGGATAAAGAAACTGTAAAAGTTAGCAAGATAATAGCAGTAGCTTATGATAATAAATCCTTTGATTTAGTTTGTGAAAGATTTTTAAAAGAAGGATATGCATTTATGTCAAATATAAGCAATGGTGGACTTTTTGAAATCTATAAAGCTAAGTATACAAAGGGATATGGAGTAGAACATTTATTAAATTTATTAGATATAAGTAAAGATAATGCTTATGCTTTTGGTGATGGTGAAAATGATATAGAAATGTTCCAAGCTGTAAAATATGGAATAGCTATGGGTGGTTATCATGAAAAGCTAGAACAATATGCATATGATTTTACAGAAGATGTAGCTAATGAAGGAATAGAAAAAGGACTTAAAAAATTAGGACTAATATAATATAATTCAACATATTATTTTTCAACTCAATAAAAGAAAAGAAGAATTCAAGTTCAGAGGACCCAATAATTACACATAGGATTTGTGAAGATATAGTAAACTATATTAATAATAATTAATGAAAAAGCTAACTAGAAAAGAGCTCTAGTTAGCTTTTTTATTTCCTTGAGTTGTTAGGCTATTGTTTTTAATACGAAAAGACAGAAGGATTCATCCAAAAAGCTTTTATTTATATGAATAGAATTATTAGTAGGTTTTACTATACTTGTTTTTGTAGATTGTAATGCATGTGATTTAGGATCTGTTAAGCAATTATTAGTGTTTTTATCTACCATATATTCTATTAATTCATAGGTTTTGTTATCTAAGTTATTTAGTATAAGAGATAGTTCATCTGATTCTTTATAAGGATTGGATACTAAGACACAAATTTCATCATTCTTTACAGTTGCAACAGCTTTGTTTTCTAAATATTCTTCAATCATTAGCTCGTGACTACCTAGCATTTTAAACATTGTCATAACATGTCCACTAGGAGTAGGAATGTATTTGTTTTCATTATTAAGTATAAACATAGTTCTTCCAATTTGTTGATTTGGATTATGGAAGGTGCACCAAGGAAACATCTTTAAGTTATTACAATGTGAGCCGATTATCATACCAGCTATTTCTCCAGAAGCATTTTGTAGATTAGTAGGTCTACCAGCATCTCCAATTCCAACTCTTAAGCCATATTCTGTCATTAAAAGTGGAAGATTAGGAAGACTAAGTTCATTAATCATTTCTTCGTGGCGGAGGTAAAATTCCATAATACGTAGAGGATTTGTATGATATTCATGCATAGAATAAAAATCTATTACTTTATCATTATCATTACTAAGAAGTTCTAAGAATTCTTGCCAGTAATGCCAGTGAGTAATACCATGAGATAACCCAAAGCCTCCAATTTTAAGAGGAATTTTATATTTATGTTCTTTGTTCAATTGAGTTATTGCTCTATATGCACACTTATAAAGTTCATAGTATTCCTTCATATTAAGCCTACCAAACTGTTCTAATTCAACCTCATTACAACACTCAATATAGGCTATATTTGGGCAAAGCTCCTTATAATATTCTACAACATTTTTAAAAACCTCTTCATATTGTTGGTAAGTTATGATTCCTTCAATAGTTTCTCGCTCATATCTACGTAAATTTAGTAAAACTTCTTCCGCATAAATAGCATGAGAAACTAAATATTCTTGAATATGAGCATTTACAGGAGAAGGGATAGTAAGTGGCCAATCGTAGTGATAATGGTTTTCATCATCTACATATCTATTTACTCCTATAGGATAGTCCCAGAAGTATTCATTAGTGCGATAATCCCAGACTTCATCTAAAGTTACAAATAACCGAATTATATTAGGTTTACCTATTACTTCTGCCATAACTTCAGGGAAATCAGAAGAAGGTGTGTACCGTAGGGTAGTATTTTGATATTTCTCTACATGAGTCCATTTACGATAAGGATTCTTGGTGTTAACAGTAATTTTCATATTAAACCTCCATTAATTAGAAAGTAGGCGTAAAGTTTTTACACCATTTTCTTACTTTAATAATTATATAAATGTTTCGTGGGTTTAAGAAAAACAAAGATTCCTGTATTTATATTAATAATGCATGGTTTGATATAAATATATGCACCTTAGAAAGGTTATATATAACTTTTCTATATAAACTTTAGATTATAATCAGAAACTAATACTACTATAATAGTAGCACAGATAACATAATGTGAAATAAAATAAGAAAAAATAAAAAAATAAAAAATATCTTGAAATAAAATTACAAAAGGTGTATATTCTAATTATAGGATAATATTCCTTAATAAGGAATATGGAATAGAGTATAGGGAGAGGGGAAAATGGATACAAAAGTTTCAATTGCAGTGACTATTGTAGAAGCTTTAGGTGGAGTTTCGAATATTAAAGAATTCGAAAACTGTATGACTCGTTTACGTGTTGCAGTAAAGGATCCAGCTAAAGTAGACAGAAATTCACTTTCAAGAATCGACGGAGTTTTAAAAGTTGTTGGTAGTGATACTGAAATTCAAGTAGTACTTGGACCTGGTGTTGCTGAAAACGTAAGTGATGAACTGAAGAATATGGAGGGACTAAATTACACTGAAATTGATATTGACAATCCAATTATGACAAAGAAAAATGCAGGCAATTTTTTTGAATTCCTTGCAAAGGTTTTCACACCTCTTGTACCAGTATTTGCTGGCTCAGGATTACTTTTTGGACTAATGAAGATATTTACTTTAATTTATAACCTAAATGGTGCACAAATTTTTAATCCAGCTGCTATTGCAGATGGTGGTTCAGTATTTATGGCTGCATTAAGCGTATTAGCTTCTACATTTTTTACCTACTTAAATATCGCTGTTGCTATGCAAGCTGCAAAGGTTATGGGCGGAAATCCATTCCTTGGCTTAGTTGCAGGAGGAATTATTAGTAGTGTTGGAGCGTTAAATGGCACTGCTATGGGAATAGGAACATTAACATTTGCTAATGGACGTGGCGGAGTTTTATCAGCATTGTGTGCTGGTGCTTTAATTGCCATTGTAGAAAAATGGGTAAAGAAACGAGTACCTAATGCATTAAGGGTTCACACTCCATCATTAGTTGCTATTGCAGTAGTTGGACTAGCATCTTTATATGTTCTTCAACCGATAGGCGGATTAGTAACAGACTGGATAGCTACAATTTTATTATGGGTATTTGAGAATTTTGGACCGCTAGGTGGAGCTATTATTTCGGCAACCTTCTTACCACTTGTAATGACAGGATTGCACCATGGTTTAACACCTGTGCATGCTACTTTGATTCAAGAAGTAGGATACACTTCCTTATATGGTTATCAATCTTTTGCTGGTGCAGGACAAGTAGGCGCTGCCATAGCTCTTTATTTTAAATACAGACAGCAAAAGAAATTGAGAGAAGCAATAAATGGAGGTCTTCCAGCAGGAATATTAGGAATAGGAGAACCATTAATTTTTGGGGTTACTCTACCATTAGGAAGAGCCTTTGCTACAGCATGCTTAGGAGCTGCATTTGGAGGATTAGTTGCTGGATTTTTCCCGGGATTTGGAGCGGAAACTATAAGTGTTTCAGGTTTACTTGGAACTTTAGTTAATACTAGACCTATAGTATATCTTTTGGGATATTTGGTAGCTATTGCTGGAGGATTCATACTAACTTGGGCAATTGGAGTAAAAAAGGGAAATCTCGAATCTTTTGGATCAGAAAAATAATTAATAAAAATGTAGGTATGGATGTATTCATCCATACCTTGTTAATAAAGGAGAAATAGAAATGAGTTTTATGTTTAAACCCTTGGCCTATGATGATTTAACTGCAATAAATAGGCCAATATTAGATTCTTTAACTTCAGATACAATTGCAGTTGGAAATGATAATATTACAAAAATCATTACCGATAGTCTTAGTAATTTAGAAAAATCTGTTCTATTAATCGATGGATATGTGGGAAGTAATTTTGAAGGACTTTTACATGAACTTATAAAGGTGATAAAAGAAAATAATTACAAAACCTTCGACATGAGAGATATATACTTAAGTGAAGAAGAAATTTCTAAAATTACTCAAGAGAATTTGCCATTAAATTATGAAGATGATCCTGTTTTATTATTCGGAAGCATATATCAAGGAAAAATAGAAGATTTTATTCATCAGGAAAAACTTAAGAATACAATTAATGAGATAATAAATTATCAAGGATTAGCTATAGTTTTTGGACATGGTTCTACAGTAAAAGAGTTTTTAGATATAGCTACAAAGGTAGTATATATAGATATCTCCCCTAAGAGTGCTGCAATCAGAGCTAGAGAAGGAAAATTTAAAAATATAGGAGATAAAGAAATAAGGCCTTTTAATGCTTTGATGAGAAGAAACTATTATGTAGATTTTGAAGTAGTTATCCATCAAAGGAAAAACATTATAAATGATAATAAAATAGACTTTTATATAGATGGAAATAATGATGAAGAATACAAGCTTCTGCCATTTAATTCTCTTAAGGAGTTATTAAGGACACTATCTAATTATCCTTTCCGCTGTAAACCTGTTTATTTAGAAGGTATATGGGGCGGAGAGTTTATTAGAAAAGTTAGAAATCTTCCTATGGATATTTCAAAGAATGTAGCTTGGATATTTGAATTCATTCCTATGGAAGTTAGCATTGTTGTAGATATAAATTCAATTAATTTTGAGATTCCATTTGCTACATTTATGAGCCTTCAAGGAGATAAAATAATAGGGGAAAAAGCTTATAATAAATTTGATGGATATTTCCCTATTAGATTTAATTATGATGATACTTATCATAGCGATGGAAATATGTCAATACAGGTACATCCACAGGGAGAATTCACAAGAGAACACTATAATGAAAAAGGATCACAGGATGAGGCTTATTATGTTATAGCTACTGGACACAATGCAAAAACTTACGTTGGATTTAAGAATGACGTAGATGTAGATGAGTTCATGAATTTAGCAGAAAGGTCTAATAATTATGGTTCATACATTGATTATAAGAAATATATAAATGCAGAGGATTCAATACCTGGCAGACAGTTTATGTTACCAGCAGGAACAATCCATGCATCTGGACAAAATCAACTTATTTTAGAGCTGGGAAGTTTAACAATAGGGTCATATACCTATAAAATTTATGATTATAATAGAAAAGATAAGGATGGAAATACAAGACCTATACACATAAAAAATGCTAGAAAAGTCTTAGATCACAATAGAAACACAGACTGGGTAAGAAAGAATATAGCTATAGAGCCAAGACTTGTGGATGAAGATAATGATTATAAAGAATATGTAGTAGGTGATACTGATTTAATGTATTACCAAACTAGTAGAGTGGAACTTGTAACAAATGGATGCTATAAGGGAAAAAATAATGGACAATTTACAGTTATTACACTTGTTGATGGTGAAGAAGTAGAAGTATATTCAGAATGTAATCCAGAATTTAAGTTTAATCAAAAGTTTTTAGATATTGTTGTAATTCCTTCAACGATTACTGATTACGTAATAGTTAATAAAGGGTATCAACCAGTAGTGATTCATAAGACCTATTTAAAGAATAACTTTGAAAAATATATTCTATAATCAAGGAGGGGGAAAATGAGTTTTATTAGAGAGCCTAAGGGAATTCAAGAATTTTGGGATGAATGTATCCTTAGTGGAGAAAATGTTAAATGGCGTCAAAAGTATGTTAGAGAATGTGTGAATGTTTATAAGAATAATGATGCAATCAATGATTTTGGTGATAAGATTGCATATAGAGTAGCCAATCAGAATTTTAATAGAGAGAGCTATGTAAAGGGAAATCTTCAATGGGGAATTACTTATATTAATCCATTTACAGTAGATGGAGAGTGTGCAATGACTTCAGGGCATTATCATGATGATAATGATTGTGATGAATATTATTATGGTCTAGATGGTGAAGGCTTTTTATTATTTTGGGATGGTAAAGATGAATTTTATGCTGAAAAGGTATTTAAAGGTTCTTTACATTACATTAATGGGAAATATGCTCATAGGATAATAAATTCTGGAGATACGGTTTTAGCTGTTGCCGCTTGTAGCCTTCCTTCTAGTAAGCAAAATCATAAAAAAATTGAAGAAAGAGGTTTTCCATATAGATGCTATAAAGAAAATGATGAAATTATTTGGAAGGAAGAAAAACGATGAAGCCTCTTAGATTACAATCTGTAAATGTAAAAGTGCCTTGGGCAGGAGATAGATTATCTAAGCTTAGAGGATTAGATAAGGGGATTGGGATTGTTCGGGAAGTATGTGCTTATAAAAATAGTGAAAATAAGATTGTTAATGCTGAATATGAAGGAATGAATCTTAGAGATTTAATTTCAACTCAGTATGACAAATTAATGGGTGATGATACAAGTAATCAGATGATTAGAGCAGCCTATATAGATGCAAATGAAGATTTATCAATTCAAGTACATCCTTATGAAGAATATGCAAAAAACGTTGAAGGGGATTTTGGAAAGTCAGAATCATGGTATGTATTAGAATGTGATGAAAATGCTAAAGTAATAGCTGGATGCAATATAGATGATATTAATCTATTAAGAGAATCGACGGAAAATGGAAGTATTGAAAAGTATTTAGAAGCTGTACCAATAGAAGTGGGAGACTTCGTTTATATTCCTGCTGGTATAATACATGCTTGTGGAAAGGGAAGCCTAGTTATAGAAATAGGAAGCTTTGGAGGTATTACCTATAGAATGTATGATTATAACAGAGGAAGAGAGCTACACCATGATAAAGGATTCCAAGTTCTTGATACCAGTCTTAGAGCAAGTAAAAAAAGTTTTCCAATACATGAAAGAAAAAATAATATTATAAAGAAGGGTGTTAAATCTGAGGAATTTACTGTTGATGTTATAGATACAATTGATTCACAGAAAATCACCAAAGAGAATAAATATCATATCCTTACTTGTGTTCTTAATCAATGTAATATTATAATTAATGAAGAGAAATATCCATTAGAGTACACAGAAACTTTAGTAATTCCTGCAGAAATAAAGGAATATGAAATAGAAGGAGATTGTAGAGTTTTGTGTAGTTATAGGCCATGATTTGGAGGTTGTTTTATGGACATGATGCATATAATGAGAAAAATATACAATACACTACCATATTCTGAGAAAAAGGTTGCTGATTTTATGATGAAAAATCCAAAGCAGGTTTTATCTCTTAGCGTGTTTGAATTAGCAGATTTATGTAGTGTATCGGCACCAACTATTTCACGATTTGTAAAAAGGGCTTTTGATTTGAATTTTCATGAAGCAAAAGTAGAATTGGCTAAAAATCTATCAGGACTTGAAGAAAATAACGTTAATGAGATATTAAGTTGGGCTGATGATTTAAGTGATATGCCTTCCAAAATTGTTAATGAGATTTCTCTAACATGTAGCGATGTTATAAAATCTAATTCAGTTGATACCTTTAAAACAGCTATTGATATAATTAAAAATGCAAATACGGTATACCTTTTTGCTATTGGAGCTTCAGCTATAGTAGCAATGGATTTTCAAAATAAACTTTTGAAGATTGGTATAAGAGCTGTATTTATGAATGATGGAAATCTCAACATTTTAAATTCTAATGTTTGTACTTCAAAGGATGTGGCTATAGCCATAAGTTTTAGTGGTAGAACAAAGGAAGTTAATGTTGCAGTAGAAAATGCAAAAAAGAATAATACTCCTATTATAGCTATTATTCAAAAGTCGGATTGTACCCTAGGTAGGCTAGCAGATTATACATTGTTGACTCCTAGTTATGAAATAAATGAAAATCGTATAAGTGCAATTTTCTCAAGGTATGGTCAGCTCTTCGTTGTAGATTACTTATTTATGGGTTTGACAAAGCAAGTGATAAGCAATGCAGATCATTTTTCAGAAAACTACCATAAGTTTTTTGAAATGCTAAAGGAGGGCAATGAATGAAAAAAGTGAATATAGATTTTATTTCTCCTATGGAAGGTACAATTATTCCTATAGAATCTGTAGAGGACGATATCTTTTCTGATAAAGTAATGGGTGATGGTTTTGCAATAACTCCTATAAAGGATGAAGTAGTTGCTCCTTTTGATGGTGAAATAAAAGTATTATATCCTGGCGGTCATGCTATAGTCCTTGCTCATGAAACAGGTGTATCTATTATGATACACATTGGATTAGAGTTATATAAACTGGGACAAGACATATTTAAGGTTTATATTAAGCAAGGACAAAAAGTGAAAAAAGGTGAAAGATTAATAAAGATAAATATGAAAAAAGCAATAAAAAGTAATTTGTTATTAATATCACCAATTGTTTTTTTAAATAAAGAAAAGGTAAATTTATTAAAACGAAACGAGTTTGTTAAACTTAGAGAAGAAGATATAATAGAGATTTATAATAAATTTTGAATAGAAAAACCTAGCTAGAGGATCCTCTAGCTAGTTTTTTAGTATTACAATAATTGATAATAGATTGATGATGAAAGGTTATTATTGACAACTAATTCCAATACCATATTACCAGTAAAAGTAAAATAGAAAGGATGATAGAGCATTATAGTGTTATTTAAAGCAAAATTAGTAATATTTATATTCTATACAAGCTAACTGGAAAAGGCTTTTTTGCAAACTGACAACTTATAGTATATAATAAGTTGTAGGAAGTGAGGGTTATATGATAGAATTTAGAAATGTTAAGAAAAGCTACAAATCCAATATTATATTAGAGAATTTTAATTTGAAAATAGATAGTGGAGATTTAGTAGTACTAATAGGATCAAGTGGTTGTGGTAAAACTACATTATTGAAAATGATAAATAGATTAATAGAAACAACCTCTGGTGAAATATTAGTTAATGGAAAAAATATAAAAGAAGAGGATCCTATTAAGCTTAGAAGAAGTATAGGATACGTAATTCAACAAACTGGATTATTTCCTCATATGACAGTTAAAGAAAATATCGAAATAATCCCGAAGCTTATGGGAAAAGCTGATGGTGTTATAGATAAGAAGACTAATGAATTATTAAATATGGTTGGATTAGATCCAGAACAGTTTAGTGATAGATATCCAGTAGAATTAAGTGGTGGACAACAACAAAGGATTGGAGTTGCAAGAGCCTTTGCAGCAGATGCTGAAATAATTCTTATGGACGAGCCTTTTAGTGCATTGGATCCAATAACAAGAACTGAATTACAAGAAGAGTTATTTAATATTCAAAGAGAATATAAGAAAACAATTGTTTTTGTAACTCACGATATGGATGAAGCTCTTAATTTAGCAGATAAAATATGTATATTAAAAGGGGGAAAAATATTGCAATATGATACCCCTGAAAATATATTAAAAAATCCAGCAGGCCCATATGTTGAAGACTTCGTTGGTAAGAATAAGATTTGGTCAAAACCTGAAATGATTAGGGCAGAAGATGTTATGATTACAAATCCAGTAACAGTAAATCCTAAGAGAAATGTTCTACAAGGCATTCAAATTATGAGAGAAAAGAAGGTTGATAGTTTATTAGCAACGGATAAAACGGGTAAACTTCTAGGCTTTGTTACTCTTGAAAAAATTCAGAAAATAGAAAATAAGAAGACTTTAATAGAAGAAATTATGAGTAGTGATCCTGCTTGTGTTTGTGAGGATATGAGTTTACCAGAACTTTTAGAAGTCTTTAATAACTTAAAAAGAGGTTACTTACCAGTATGTAATGCAGAAGGAAAACTTAGAGGCTTAGTAACAAGAAGTAGCTTAATATCTGCATTAAGTAGTCAGTATATAGAAATGGGAGGTAATAATGATGAGTAGTTTTATGGAGCAATTAGTTATAAAAAAATCAGAAATTCTTACCCTTCTATTAGAACATATACAACTTACATTAATAGCGGTATTAATAGCAGTAGCAATAGGAGTTCCTCTTGGAATAGTAATAACAAGAAATAAAAAATTAGCATCAGGTGTAATCGGAGTTGCAAACCTTACACAAGCTATACCGAGTTTAGCTATACTAGGTTTCCTAATTCCTATAATAGGTATAGGATCTGCACCGTCTATAACAATGGTAGTTTTATATTCAATGCTACCAATAATTAAAAATACTTATACTGGAATAATTAATATAAATCCAGATATGCTAGAAGCAGCTAAAGGTCTAGGTATGACAAATAGTCAAACTTTAAGATTAATAAAAATTCCACTAGCCATGCCAGTAATTATGGCAGGTATAAGAATGGCAGCTGTAACAGCAGTTGGGCTTATGACTATTGCAGCCTTTGTTGGAGCAGGGGGACTTGGATACTTAGTATTCTCAGGAATCCAAACTGTAGATAATAACTTAATATTATTTGGTGCAATACCAGCAGCAGTACTAGCTTTATTAATAGATTTTGTAACAGGAAAGATAGAAGAAGCAACTATGCCAAATGGTATAAAAAGATCAGATGGAACTATGAAGGTAAAGAGAAGAGCTATATCTAAAAAAAGAAAAAAATTTACTATTATTGCAATATCATTAGCAGTAATTATATGTATTGGATTAATAGTAGTACCTAAATTTATAGGTAAAAATGATAGAAAAATTACAGTTGCATCAAAGAATTATACTGAGCAACTCATATTAGGAAATGTTTTATCAGAACTTATAAAAAATAATACTGATATTGAAGTAGAAGAAAAGTTCAATTTAGGAGGTAGCCAAGTTACCTTTAATGCAATTAAGTCTGGAGCAGTAGATTTATATGCTGAGTATTTAGGTACAGGATATGTTAATATCTTAAATATTAATGATAATAATTCAAATAAGGATGAAGTCTATAATATAGTTAAGGATAGATTTAAAAATGAGTATAACTTAGAAACATTAAATCCACTTGGATTTAATAATACTTATGCTATGGCAGTTACTCAAGAAACAGCAGAGAAATACAATTTAAAAACTGTATCTGATCTAGCTAAAGTTTCAAAAGAACTTGTAATTGGACCAACTATAGAATTCCCAAATAGAGAAGATGGTCTTATAGGATTAGAAAAGGCTTATAATATGAAATTCAAAGATGTTAAACCAGTAGATGGTGGATTAAGATATACTGCAGTTGCAAATAATGAAACTCAAGTAATTGATGCTTTCACTACAGATGGATTAATAGACAAGTTCAATCTAGTAGTGTTAGAAGATGATAAAAACTTCTTCCCACCATACGATGCTGTAACTATTATTAGAGAAGATACTTTAGAAAAGTTCCCAGAACTTAGAGAAGTAATAGCTATGGTTGAAGGAAAATTAACTGAAGAGAAAATGAGAAAAATGAACTATGAAGTTGATATAAATAAAAGAGATGTTAAGACTGTGGCTAAGGAATTCTTAGAAGAAGAAGGACTTATAAACAATTAAAAGTTATCAATTAATTATTAATAATTAAGGTGAAAACTCAGCAAAAGCTGGGTTTTTATTTTGAAAATAAAATTGTATATGGCTAGTTTAGAGGGAAATAATTTAATTTATTAAGTGGTGGAAGATAAAAAGATTTAGTGAATTCAGTAATATCATCATTTAAAAGTAAAGAGCAAAACAAATAGTCAAGCAAAAGCACTTCAAAGATGTGTTATAAATAGAATTAAGAAAAGAAAATATTTCTAGATAAAGAATATATTAATATAGTTTTGATTTGGCTAAAAGAGTTCTTTCCATTGATATTATTATGAATTATTGGTATAATTAAAATCTGTTTTGAAAAAATGATTAACTTTATATATAACTTTTGGAGGGTTTAAAATGCCAAAGAGAATAGCCATATTAGGTGGGCCGAGATGTGGAAAGACTACATTAATACAACAATTATATGTAGAAATGAAAATTAGAGATTTAAACGTTGGAGTAGCAACTGAATACAGCACTGATTATTTAAGAGATAAGGGAATGATAGAAAATATTGCAGAGCAATATGGAATTTATTTAGGACAACTTCACCTTGAAAATAGCTTAAATGAATTTGAGTATGCAATAACAGACTATGCAACTTTTGTTCCATATATATATGGAAGATTTATGCTTGGAGATAAAAAGAGGACAACTAAGGAAATTGAAATTTTAAAAGATTTATACATACTTGCATTAAGAGATTTACCTAAATATGATCATATTTTCTTTGTTCCAAGAGAATTTGGTTATACAAAAGATGGTGTAAGATGGCAAGATGAAGAAGTAGCGCAAGCTGTTGATAATGCTATCTTAAGTTTCTTAGAAGCGGAAAATGTAAGATATACAACTATAACAGGTTCAACTAAAGAG
>NZ_JAWGSV010000029.1:0-19840 GCF_032552055.1 Clostridium sp.
TTCCTATGTTAATATTGATGGATATGGAATGGATAAGATAAATCATGCTTATGCATATGGTGGTGCTGAGTTAGCTGTTAGAACTTTAAATGAAAATTTCGATTTGAATATAAAAGAAGTTATAGCAGTTAATTTTAATTCTCTTATAAATATTATTGATAAAATAGGTGGAATTAATATTGATATAACAGAAGAGGAGGTTTCATATATACCAGGAATGACTTCTTCTGGTGAACAGCTTCTAAATGGTAATCAAGTTTTAGCTTATTCTAGGATTAGATATGCATCAGGTGGAGACTCTAAAAGAGCAGAAAGACAAAGGACTGTTATAAATGCTATTTTTAATAAGCTAAAAAATATACCTTTTACTAAGTATCCTGAATTAGTTAATGAGTTTTTGCCCTTTGTTCAAACTAATATGTCAACAAGCGATTTATTAAAGATAGGCACTAAATTTACTGAATTTTCAATAAATAAATTAGAGCAGAACAGATTTCCAAGGGATAATGAAGGCGAGGGAAAAATAATAGATGGAGTATATTATTTAACCTTTGATTTAGATAGTGTAAAAGAGAGTATTAATGAGTACATATTTAATGATAAATAAATTTTAAAAGGTTTAAGTTATGAACAAAAAATAATTTTACGATAAAATTAAAACCATTGACAATCGAAAAATAATGAAATTTATAAAAATTTTAATTAGTAGTTTTTTATAGGGGAAGTAGTGTGGCTAGTAGCATGTACTTATATATTTTAATTAAACCACCAGATAAACTGTTACTATATATAATATATTAATTTATTACGTATTTGTTAAATAAATATAATAATGGTTAAATATTCTTTACATGATTTTACATAGTTGTGATATATGAGAAAAATTATCTATGATAGAATCCCTATTAGATGGCTTATGAAAATTACATAATGCTACATTAAGGGAGGATATTATGGCTAAAAGAAAGTTATATAGAAGCAAATTATTTATTTTAGGACTAACGGCTTTAATTTGTACAACACCACTGGAGACTATGGCGGTAAGCTCAAGAACGTTATTGGCAGCAAGTAATACTGAAAATAATGTTAAGCTAAATAAGGTGCAAAATCCAGAATTACTTATTACTGAGATATTACCAGATTCTAAAAATGTTAATGGAGCAGATGCTTATGAGTTTATTGAGGTTTATAATAACTCAAACAGAGAAGTGAGCTTAAAGGATTATAAATTATATTACAATTATCCAGACAAGGGTGATGCTAGTGATGTATTATGGGTGGATATTAATGATGATGTTAAAGTTAAAAGTGGAGCGACAGTTGTTTTTTGGATTAATAATTGAAGCAACAATGATTTAACAGCTGATGATTTTAATAAGAATTTTAAAACTAATCTAAAGTTAAATGAGAATTTATTTGAATTATACAATGGTGGTATGGCTAACAGTGGGGCAAGAGCTTTAAGACTTACTACTAGTATTTATGAACAGAAGTAGCTACAAGAACTATCACTGTTAAGAAAGTAGGGGGATCTACTCCAGGAGAAGATAATAATAATGGGAATAATGGTGGCAATAACAACGGAAATAATAACGGCAACAATGGCGGAAATAATAGTGGAAGCAACAACGGTGGAACAAGTCCTGGAGATGGAAGTAATGATGGGACAGACTCTAGTAACGGAAACAACGGTGGAAATGAGGGCAGTAACAATGGCGGGACAAGCTCTGGAAATAATAGTGGAAATAACGGAGATACAGGTTCAGGATCTGGAAGTGGAAGCAACAATGGGATAAATTCTGGTAACGGAAACAACGGAGGAGCAAACTCTGGATATAACTCAGATTCAAATTCTGGATCAGATTATGGCTCTAATTCAGGTAATAGCCTAGATGATTTCAATAAAGATGACTTACCTAAAACAGGCAGTGAATCAGTTATATATCTTGCTTTAGGAGCATTAGCATTAATTGGAGCTGGATTAATACTAGCTAAGAAAAAAGTATTAAGTTATAAAAAATAAATAAAGATAAAATAATGCCTCAGGGTATCAGAATGTTTGGAAATCTCAAAGTCTGATGCCTTGAGGCATATATTTTATTTGTAAATAAAGTATAGTTCAACATTGACAGTAAATAACAGTAAACGTATAATGATAATAGGTTAACGTGTTAAGTTGTCGTAATAACAGTAGCTGAATATTTATATAGTTTTAATGACATTTAACCAAATGGGTATTAAGTTGATATGAAGTAATTATTAATTTTAGTTTAAATGAAAACATATGCATAAATATATTTTTATCATTATGAAGATAAGTTTTTATAAAATATAAGCAGAGGAGAGAGGTATATGAACAAGAAAGAAGTAAAGAAGTTAATGAGTGGACAATTAATTGCAGTAATTAGGGGGAATGATATTGAAGAAGCACAGCTTATATGTAAAACTCTTGTAGAATCAGGAATTACATCTTTAGAAGTCACATTTAGTCTTCCAAATGCAGAAAAATTAATTTGTGATTTAAAGAAAACGTTTCCTGATGCGCTTGTTGGAGCTGGAACTGTATTGTCTAAAGAACAAGCAAAGCTTGCAGTAGATAATGGAGCAGATTTTATAGTATCACCTTGTATAGTAGAAGAGGTAGGAAGTTTTTGTAGAGAAAAAGATGTATTTTGTTCAATGGGAGCTGCAACACCAACAGAAGTTTATAACTCATATTTATCTGGTAGCGATGTAGTTAAGTTATTTCCAGGGGATTGTATTTCAATGAAGATGATTAAGGGAATTAAGGCTCCAATGCCATTTATAGAAATGATGCCAACTGGTGGAGTAGATGATAGGAATGTTAAAGAATGGTTTGAAAATGGAGCGTATGCTGCAGGATTTGGTGGATATTTAACTAAAGGAATAAATGCATCTAATCTTGATTTATTAAAGGAACGTTGTGAAAAATTAATACAAGCTGTTAAATAAAAGTTTTAGAGAATAAATAGTTATTTTATGTTATTAAGGATATTAGGGAGAAAATTATAAGATGAGTAAAGTATTATTATTTGGAGAACCAATGGCTCTTTTTATAGCTAGAGAAGAAGGGGAATTAGAGAATGTAAATTTATTTGAAAAATCAGTAGCTGGTGCAGAACTTAATGTTTGTACAGGACTTGTAAGATTAGGGCATACAGTATCATATATAACAAGAATAGGAGATGACCCCTTAGGTATATATATTAAAAATTTTATTAATAAAGAGAACATAGGTACAGAATTTATTAGCTTTGATAGTTTAAATAAAACAGGACTAATGCTAAAAAATATAGTTTCTAATGGAGATCCTGAAACTGCTTATTACAGAAAGGGATCAGCATTCTCACATATTACCCCAGAAGATGTTGATAAAGTTAATTTTGATGGCGTTGAACTTCTTCATGTAACTGGAATACCACCTGCCTTATCAGTAAGTTGTAGGAAAGCAACATATAGTTTAATTAATAGGGCAAAAGAAAGTGGGGTGTATGTAACTTTTGATCCAAACTTAAGACCAGCTTTATGGGAAAATGAAGAAGTTATGATTAAAGTTATAAATGATTTATCAAAAAAATGTGATTTAATATTACCTGGTATTACGGAAGGACTAATATTGACTGGAAGCGATGATGTAGAGAAAATAGCTGATTTCTATCAAAGTCTTGGTATCAAGGAAGTTATTATAAAGAATGGTAGTAAAGGAGCTTATGTAAGAAGTGGTGATAACAGTTTTAACGTACCAGGGTTTAAAGTTGAAAAAGTAGTAGATACTGTAGGAGCTGGGGATGGATTTGCTGTAGGAGTATTAAGTGGGAAATTAGAAGGATTATCAATTAGAGATTGTGCTATAAGGGGAAACGCAATAGGTGCGATTCAAGTGATGAATTCAAGTGATAATGAGGGATTACCTACGCAAGATGAGTTAATGAATTTCATAAAAGAAGTAAGGTAAGTAGATAAAAAAGAGAAATTTCATATATTTATTTTCTTTATTTGTAAAAATTTTCTGAATAGTTATTGACTACGATTTCGTAAAGAGGTATTATAGTCTTAACAGGTTAATGTGTTAACCTGTTAAGAACTTAAAAGGAGTGGTTGAGATGAAAACTAGATATGCACATAGCCCTAAGGATATAGTGCATTATTCAACAGAAGAACTGCGAGGGGAATTTTTACAAGAAAAAATATTTGTGCCTGGTGAAGTATGTTTGACTTATCTACATTATGATCGTCAGATATTTGGAGGGGTGACACCTAAGGACAAGCCTCTAGAAATAGTTCTTTCAAAAGAACTTGGAGTAGATTACTTCTTAGAACGTCGTGAACTTGGGATTATTAATATAGGTGGTCCTGGATCAATTATTATTGATGGAAAAGAAGAAGAAATGAAAAAACAAGATGGATATTATATTGGAAAGGAAACTAAGCAAGTTATATTTAAATCAAATGATTCAAATAACTTAGCGAAATTCTATGTAGTTTCAACACCAGCACATCATAAATATCCAAATGTGAAAATAAGCATTGATAAAATTATACCAAGAGTTGTTGGAGAAGGAAAAACATTAAATAAGAGAAAAATATTCCAATATATTCATCCAAATGTATGCGAAAGTTGTCAATTACAAATGGGATATACAGTTCTTGAAGAAGGTAGTGCATGGAATACAATGCCATGTCATACTCATGAAAGACGTATGGAAACATATTTATATTTTGACATGAATGAAGATACTAAGGTATTTCATCTAATGGGTAAACCAGATGAAACTAAACATATTGTTGTTGGAAATGAAGAAGCAGTTATCTCTCCAAGTTGGTCAATACATTCAGGAGTAGGTACAAGTAATTACACATTTATATGGGCAATGTGTGGAGAAAACATTACGTATGATGATATGGATATGGTTTCTATGGATGAATTAAAATAAGGGGTGGTGAAATTAGTGAATTTATTTAGTATGGATAGCTTTTCATTAGATGGAAAGATAGCATTAGTAACAGGTGCATCTTATGGAATAGGGTATGCAATTGCATCTGGATTGGCAAAGGCAGGAGCCAAAATAGTTTTTAATGATATTAATCAAGAATTAGTTGATAAAGGTTTAGCTGAATATAAGAAAAATGGCATAGATGCAAAAGGCTATGTATGTGATGTTACTGATGAAGATGCTGTACAAGCTTTAGTTAAAAGAATAGAAGATGAAGTTGGAGTTGTTGATATATTAGTTAACAATGCAGGAATAATAAAACGTATTCCAATGATTGAGATGACAGCAGCTGATTTTAGAAAAGTTATAGATGTAGACTTAAATGCACCATTTATTGTTTCTAAAGCAGTAATACCATCTATGATAAAAAAAGGACATGGAAAAATAATTAATATATGTTCTATGATGAGTGAGTTAGGTCGTGAAACTGTTAGTGCATATGCATCAGCAAAGGGTGGATTAAAAATGCTAACAAAAAATATATGTGCAGAATATGGTGAAAGCAATATTCAATGTAATGGTATAGGGCCAGGATATATTGAAACACCACAAACAGCATCATTAAGAGTCGAAGGAAATCCGTTTAATGATTTTATTATTTCTAAAACACCAGCAGCTCGTTGGGGAAATACAAATGATTTAATTGGACCTACAGTATTCTTAGCATCAGATGCTTCTAACTTTGTGAATGGTCATATTTTATATGTAGATGGAGGTATATTAGCATCTATAGGAAAACAACCAGAAGCATAATCGATTATAAGTTATGTAAACTTGAATGCCTATATAATATAACTTATAATATGATATTATATTAACATGTTATATTATTAAGGAGATAAGAGTTATGATTGCAAAATATGAAATTATAAAACAAGACATTATTCAGATGATTGAAGAAAAAAAATTTAAACCTGGGGATAAAATTTATTCAGAGGGAGAATTAAAGAAACTTTATAATGTAAGTAGTACAACTGTTGTTAGAGCTCTTCAGGATTTAGTTTTAAGTGGTTACCTTATAAGAAAACAAGGAGAAGGTACGTATGTAAGGAAAAATTTTAAGCATAGACGTGCTTTCTTCGATGAAGGTAGCCCAATAATTGAAGAGATTAAGAGTAAGTATTCAGAGGATAAAATCATAGAAAGTAAAAAGATATTATTTGTCAGAGAAATAAAAGATAAAGAAATTGCGACAAAATTAAATGTTAAATCTGATGAGATTTTGGTTCATTTTTGTCGTGTAGGTTACATTAATGATACTCCATGGAAATTTCAAAATAGCTATATTCCTAAGAAGTATTTAAAGGATTTTAACTATAGTAGTCTAGCAGAAAGTGATAGACTTTCTGATGAATTAAACAAAGCTTTAGGAATAAACTTGATGACTTTACCAATGAAGCAAAAAATAGAAGTTGAGTTTCCGATTTTGGAAAATGATGTGTATGAAGCTTTATCTATAGATAAAAATACACCAGTTTATAAGACGGAAAGAATTACTTATTATCCTGCACAAATACCATTTGAATTTGTACGAAGCCATTTACATTATAAATTTTATTCTATAGAAATTCAAACTGAAGATAATGTCTAATTAAAAAATAGACATTAAGGAGTTTTTAAAATATGAAAAAAATTGAAAAAGAACCATTACTTCGTAGTGAACGGTATTTTAATTGTGGTTTTTTATCAAAGGAAACCGTTAAGGAAGCATTAGATACATGTATAAAAAAGATAGATAGAAATATTGAAGTCTTTGGAGAAAACTTTCCTTGCCCAGCCACTAAGAATAACACCTATGATTCTATGAATAATACAGAATGGACTAGTGGGTTTTGGACTGGAATCTTATGGTTGGCATATGAATATTCAAATGATAAAAAATATAGAGATTTAGCAGAAAAGCATGTTGAATCATTTTATAATAGAATTTTAAATAATATTGAAGTTGAACACCATGATTTAGGATTTCTTTATATACCTTCATGCGTTAGTGCTTATAAATTGACCGGTAATAAAATGGCATATGATGCAGCAATTATGGCTGCAGATGCCTTAGTTAAACGTTATCAAAATGTTGGAGGATTTATACAGGCATGGGGTGAACTGGGGGTTCGTGATAATTATAGATTAATTGTGGATTGCCTTTTAAATATACCACTATTATATTGGGCAACAGATGTAACTGGAGATGAAAAGTATAGAGAGATTGCTAAAAAACATTTTAAAACAACAATTGACAATGCAATCAGAGATAATGCATCAGCATTTCATACATTTTATTTTGATCCAGAAACAGGAGAACCGGTTGGAGGTAAGACGAGACAAGGATATTCTGATGATTCAAGCTGGGCAAGAGGACAGGCTTGGTTAATATATGGAATAGCATTAAACTATTTCTATGATATGAATACAGAAAATATAAATATTTTTGAAGCGGTAGCAAATTATTTTATAAATAGATTACCAGAAGATTTTGTATGTTATTGGGACTTGATTTTTAATGATGGTTCTGGACAATCAAGAGATTCATCTTCAGCAGCTATTGCAGTTTGTGGTTTTAATTTAATGGATAAGTTTTTACCAGAAACTAATGAAATGAAGAATGTTTATAGATATATACAACATTCAATGTTAGGTAGTTTAATAAATAATTACACTGATGATTTAACTGACGGAGCTACAGCACTTATTAATCATGGAGTTTATTCATGGCATTCAGGGAAGGGGGTAGATGAAGGGAATATATGGGGTGACTACTTCTATATGGAGTCTTTAATTAGATTCTACAAGGATTGGGAAATGTATTGGTAAAAATTAAATTATATAAAACGCTAATTAGTGGAGGAATAACTATGGAAAATAAACCAAATATAAAAATGGTTCGTATTGATGAAAGATTAATACATGGACAAGGTCAATTATGGGTTAAAAGTTTAGGCGTTAATTTAGTAATAGTTGCAAATGATAAGGTTTCAACAGATAATATTCAACAAGCTTTAATGAAAGCAACTATCCCCAAAAATATTGGAATGCGTTTCTGGACAATTGATAGAACTAATGAAGTTATTTGGAAAGCAGCTCCAAATCAAGCTATTTTTACAGTTGTAAAATCATGTAAAGATGCATTGAGATTAGTTGAAGGTGGGTTTCCTATAGAAGAATTAAATATAGGTAATATTCATGCTACTACAGGAAAAGAAAAGATTTCTCAATTTATTTATTTAGGAGAAGAGGATAAAGAAGCTTTACGTGTATTAAGAGATAAATATAATATAAAGTTCAATACTAAGACATCACCTGTATCAAACGATGGAATTCAATCAATAGAGGCTTTAAATAAAGCACTATAATTAGGGGGAAGGAAATATGGATATATCAATAACACAAGCACTTTTAATAGGTTTAATTACTGCATTTTGTTATGCAGGGCAATTATTTGGCATTTATACAAATCGTTCAATTGTAATGTCATTTTTAGTTGGAATTGTTTTAGGAGATATTCCTACAGCGTTAACTTTTGGAGCTTTAGCTGAATTAGCATTTATGGGATTCGGTGTTGGTGCTGGTGGTACAGTTCCTCCAAATCAATTAGGACCTGGAATAGTAGGTACAATTATGGCTATTACTTTAAAGAGTCAAGGCGTTACTCCTGAATCAGCTTTATCATTATCATTCCCATTTGCTGTATTATTCCAATTGGTTACAACTGCAATATACACTTCATTCTCAGGAACAACAGCAAATGCTAAGAAATTAATAAGTGAAGGAAAGTATGGAAAATATAATTTACTTGCTAATAGTACTTTAATTGCATTTTTAGTAGTTGGATTTATTATTGGTATTGCATCAGCTATAAGCTTACCTGCTTTACAAGCATTTGTAGATATATTGCCACAATGGTTAATTACAGGATTCTCAGTAGCTGGAGGTCTTATTCCTGCAATAGGATTTGCTATGATAATGTCAGTTATGCTTAAGAAAGAATTAATGCCATATGTTTTATTAGGTTATATTTGTGTATCATATTTAGGATTACCAACTATGGCTGTAGCATTAGTTGGGGCAGTATTTGCCTTAATTATGTATAATTTAAATACTAAGCAAGCACAAAGTGTAGTAGCTAGTAATAATTCTATAAATGTTGGAGATGAGGAGGATTTTTCAAATGGAATCTAGAAAACCTGTATTAACAAAAAAAGATTATTTAAAGACAACTCTTAGAAGTTATTATTTGCAAAATGGATTTAACTACAATTCATATCAAGGAACATGTTATTTACTTGTAATTTTACCGGCTCTAAGAAAGATTTATAAGAATGATCCAGAAAAATTAAAAGAAGTTTCAATGGAAAACATTGAATTTTATAATACAAATCCTCATACTCTACCATTTGCAACTAGCATGCATATTGCAATGTGTGATCATGGTGAGGATATAGAAAATTCACGTAGTATAAAAATGGCATTAATGGGACCGTTAGCAGGAATAGGAGATTCAATTGCACAATTTGGTCTAGCTCCTTTATTCTCAACTATTTTTGCTGGATTAGCAATGGATGGCTTAGCTTTTGCTCCAATGGCTTTCTGGATAACTATGATAGTTTCAATGTTATCTATTAAATTAGTATTGGGTTATTTAGGTTATAAACTAGGAACTAGTGTAATAGATACTTTAAGTGAGAAGATTGGTCAAATTTCTAATGCAGCAAATATAGTAGGTGTTACAGTAATTTCTGCATTAGCAGTTACTTTTGTAAAAGCAAAAATAGGGATACAATATGCTACTACCCTTGCTTCAGGTGAAGAGCAAGTAGTTTCTATTCAAACAATTTTAGATAAAATACTTCCAAATATGTTGCCTGCAGTGATTACTATTGCTGTATTTATATTAGTAAAGAAATATAAATGGTCAACATATAAATTATTAGCTTTATTATTTGTATTAGGTATAGGACTTTCATACTTCGGAATCCTAGTATAGGGGGACTTTAAATGTATAAATTAGTGATTGTAGGACACGGTAATTTTCCAAGTGGAATTTTATCATCGATATCTTTATTAGTAGGAAAAAATGAAAATATTATTGGACTTGATTTAGATGAAAAGGATACTCATGAAGGATTTGAAATGAAATTAAAAGGAATATTAGATTATAATGATAAGACTATAGTTCTTGCTGATTTAACAGGTGGAGCACCACATCAAATAGCAGCCCGCTTAATTTTAGAATCAGGAAAAATGAATCAATATATTATTTCAGGAATTAATCTTGCTTTAGTTCTAGATTTAGCAATGAAATGTTGCTTTGGTGAAGTTGAAGAGGAAGATATTCAAGGAATATTATTAGATTCTGTTAATGATAGCAAGGAAACAATGACATTATTATCTTGTAGGATGCTATAAAGATGAATACTGAAAAAATGATTTTTATAGTACTAATTATTATTATATTCTTAGGGTATTTGATTATCTTACCAATGCTTAAATACAAGGGTATTAGAAAAAATAATGAAAAGCATTCTAAATTTATTGATGAACTTAATATAGGAGATAAAGTGGTTTTGAGTTCTGGTATTTTAGGAACTTTAAAAGAGAAAGATGACGAAGGTTACTCTATTGAAATAAGTAAAGGTATTATGATGAAAGTTCTACCATCTAGTATTATAGGAAGAAGTTGAGGATGTAAATTATGATAACTTTTGATTTAGTTAATAAATATAGTAATGACTTTTTAGATGAAGACTGGAAACGATTAATTGAGGAAAATTGTAAAAAAGAAATAAAAAGAGCAAAGTTCCAAGGTGATTTACTTTGTAAAAATATAATAATTTATAATGATCCTATGGACATGGAAGCAACTTCTATTCCTTATGTTTTTGATGGAGTAGATTGGAATAGAAGTGCTAATTTAGATCCAGAATGGACATTTATGCTAAATCGTAATGGATTTATGGTGGATTTAGCAGTTTCATATAGACTTACAGGAGAGACAAAGTATTTAGAAAAATGGAAGGAATATCTCTTTAGTTTTATAAAGTATAATGGAATTCCTTCAGAGTATAATAAAAATTCTTGGCGTAATATTGATACAGGTATAAGATTGTCAAATTGGATGAGAAGTCTTGTATATTTAGGAAGTGATTTAGAATTAACTGAAGAAGAAATAAAGATATTCGAAGAATCACTTAAAATACATTTAGAATTTTTATATAAGGATTACAGACCAAAGCTATTGTTAAGTAACTGGGGTGTTTTACTTATTACAGGTGTACTTTCAGTATCTATTTTATTCCCTGAGCTCGTAGATGAGAAGGATAGAAAATGGGCATGGGATCTGTTAGAAGATCAGCTTAATATTCAATTTTATCAAGACGGTATACAATGGGAGCAAAGTCCTATGTATCATCATGAAGTTGTATTAAGTACTGCATATGTTATGATGCATGCTGAATATACAAATCACGATGTACCAATGAATATTAGAGAAAAGTTAAAGCCTTTAGTTGCTGCATCACAATTTTATATAAAACATAATGAAAAGCTGCTTTCTTTACATGATAGCGATAATGTTGACTTTTCATATGTCTACAGTATATATAGATGCCTTGGATTAGCACCTGAAGCTCCTTCTAAAAATGAAAAAGGAATTTTATTTGTTGGAAGTAGGTATAAGGATGAGTATAAAGATTCTACAAGTACTTCAGTTAACGGATGTTTTAAAGAAATAGATAGTGGATTCTTAGCCTATAAGGATAATAATCATTTAATTACACTATTTAATGGTAGACATGGAAGCGCTCATGGACATGCATCTCTTGGAAGTGTGACTATTACTTTAAATAAGGCTGATATAATAGGTGATCCAGGAAGGTTTACTTATAGAGATGATTCTCAATTAAGAACAGGTTTAAAGAAACAATGGATGCATAATACGGTTGATGTTGATGATAAAGAAGACTTCAAGATTAGCGGAGATTCTTCATATGATGAAGTCCAAGATCCAATAGGAAGTAGCTATAATCAAAAAGGAAATTATATAGCATTAGAGGGAATATGGTCTGGAAAGTCTGATATTACAGAAAAAGAAAAGACTGAAAATTCAAACAAAAGTTTATACACAATCAGAAGAACTGTTTTTTTAGAAAATAAAATAAATATTGTATTAGTATTTACAGAAATTGATTATCCTGGTGAACATAAATGGCGTTCAATTTATAATATTGAACCAACAGCGAGTTGTATTTATGAGGGAGAAAAAGCAGTTGTTAAATATGAAAACATGAGTTTTGTGGTAGATGTTTTAGAAGGAGATTCTTTTGTGAAAACAAAGAGCATTTTTTCTAATAAATATAATCATCTATGTAATAATGATAAATTAGTATCAGCTTCTTCATTTATAGATAGAGGCGTTAAGGTGGAAGCATTTTACGAAAAGGATACTATTAGCATTAAATCTCTATATGTTCATCAAAATGGTAAATCTGAACAAGCTGAAAAAGATAAGATGATTGGATTTGAAGTAAAGAGCTTAAAGGATGATGAAGAATTCTCAATATTTTATTGTGGATTTGATACTTTTAAAGGGGATAAAATCTATTATAGTGAAAAAGGAGAAGGAATCTTCGGAAAGTTAACTGTTTTTGATAAGTATAATAAAAGAATTAAGCTTTTATAAAAGTAGCTTTAATAGTATAAAAAGGAGTATAGTGAAATGTTAAAGATTCAATTGATTTCAGGAAAAGGTGAAATTATTAAAGAGTCCTTTAGTGAAGAACGTGTATATTTAGGGTATAAAGGAACTTTAGATGATGGATCATCAGTAAAAATTACAAACTCTAATCCAGGGGAATATCTGTGGGTTAAGATAAATAAGTGCATTGATAAATCATTAGTTTATTTTAAAAATACTGAAATGAATTATGAATTTCCTTTTGCTGAAGAAGCTAAGAGAGCTTATCCAATTGGAGCATTTGAAGGAGATAGACATTATTTTTCTGTAGAAAAACCAACTAAAGAGGAGCTAATGCAATATAGAAACGTAGCATTAAATCCTTCAGATCAGAAAAATACAATTGATGTTTATCCTCATGCTGTTGCAAATGTTGAAACTAGAAATGAATCAGTATTCTTTGCAAGTAATGCAATAGATGGTGTTTGTGTAACAGATGGACATGGAAGATGGCCATATCAATCTTGGGGAATAAATAAGCAAAAGGATGCAGAGATAATTGTTGAATTTGGAAAAGAAGTTTTAATAGATAAAATATGTTTATTCTTAAGAGCTGATTATCCACATGATAGTTATTGGACAAGTGTTAAATTAACATTATCAAATGGAGAAGAAATGATATTAAAAACAACTAATAGTCCAGAATGTCAATATTTTGATATTCCTAAATCTAAGGTTGAATGGATAAAGTTATCAAAATTAATAAAAAATGAAGATGAATCAGAATTCCCTGCTCTAACGCAAGTGGAAGCATGGGGATGGTTGGACATCTTTTAAATAATAATATAAAAAAGTATATTGCTGTTTATATTCTCTTGATTTTTAGCAAATAAGTTCTACAACATAAGCTTTCAATACTATTTAAAAAGTCTTTCACTCCAAGGACTATTTGCTAGAAATCAGATGCCTTCTCTCCTGTAATTTATGAAGGATATATGATTGAGAGCGTTAAAGGTAGGGCTATTTCTAGAATATCTACAGGATATGGAGATGTAGTTGGCATTATAGATTGTATGACTCAGGTAAGTGAAGCAATGGACAAAGAGGATACTGATATCTTAAAATCTCATATTGAGATCAAAATGAAAAAAATTTAATAACAAGAGCCAAAGAGGGGGACAAATATGCATTTGAGATATTGATAAATAATAAATTATCAATTCTAAATGATTAAGTATTAAAGCTCACCCGTAATAAACAATTGAAGGAAGATATGGTATTCAATCAGCAGATAATTTAGAAGAGGCAGTAGTTAATAAAAGGATTACTTTAAAATTGAACACATAAAGTTAAACGATTGCTCTTGATTTGATTTTCAAATATTTCACAGAAAGAATTATAGATTTGATAGTGTAAAGTGAGATATGGAAATAAATAAATAAAAGTTATTAAGGTGGTTAAAGTATGAAAAAGACGTATTTAAAATTAAAAAAAGTAAGTCTTAAGAAATGTGCTTCGATGATGTTATTTATATTCATTTTTACTCAGGTTTTTTCATTTGCCAATATAAGGGTAAAAGCAGAAACAATAGCGAACATTACGTCATCCGAATTAAGTGTAACAGTAGATGAGGAATTCCCAAGAATTATTCAATATCAATGGCTAGCAAATGGAGCGGTGATGTATGGACAGGAAGATGCACTAACAACTGTAAAGATTAACGGAACAGAGTATACCCCAACTGTGACTAGTACTAAAACAGACGATACTATTACCTATAATTTAGAGATTTCAAGTATCGGTGTAAAAATGGCTATGTATTTCAAGGTTGTTGAAAATACTGTGGAATTCAAGGTAACTGATATTGAAGAAACAGGTTCTACAAAAGTTATGACCTTTGAAATACCGAATCAGAGTTTGATATCTATTCGTGACACTCAGCCAGGAGCTAAAGAGACAGGAGTTGACGTAAAAGGCTCTGTAAATTACACAGACACTTCTAAAGAAGAATATAATGTATTAGAAACTAAGGAAGTTGATAAAAGTCCAGTGGCAAAAACTTATCTTTTCCTAAATACGGATCAACTTGCAGCCACTATATATAATAATGTATACAACCCTACGCCAGTTGCATCAAATACAGTTGGTAAGATTTTGAGCGACAAGTGGGAAACTAGGTACTATTACCAGACAGAGAACAAAAATGGATATAAGAAGATGGGTGCATGGAATGTACCATGGACATACAGAGAAGTGGAATCAGAGATTATTGAACTTCCATCTTGTAAGATAGCTATTACAGCAGATGCAAATAATGACAGCACTGTAGACTGGCAGGATGGTGCTATTGCATACAGAAATATTATGGATGTTCCAATGGGCTCAGAATGGGTTAAAAACAGCTTTGCACATATAGCTTATACCCGTGGAAGTCTTGCTCAATGGCCGTTCTTAAGAACATTAGATATGGTAAAGAAGATAAATCTTTTAACTGATGGCTTCGGGCAATTACTTGAATATAAGGGCCATCAAGCAGAAGGCCATGATTCGTCCCACCCAGACTACGGAAATAACTTCAATACAAAAGCAGGTGGACTAGACGAGTTTAATTTCTTTGCTAAAGAAGCAGCAGAATATAATACAAAGGTAGGGGTACATATCAATGCTACCGAGGCTTATCCAGAAGCTAAGTATTATAGTGATAAAATTCTAAGACAACCACTTGTGCCAGGTTGGAACTCACTTGATCAGTCATATTTAATGGATCAGTACTATGATGCTACTAACTTTAATAGTGATGGATTAGCAGGTAGAATTGCTGAACTTAAAGAGAATGCTCCGGACTTAAAGTGGGTTTACGTGGATGTATATCATTTCCAAGGATACCCTGAGTGGAAGCTTGGAACAGAACTTAACAAAAATGGATTAGCTGTAGCTACAGAGTTCCAAGGTGCACTTGAAAATTTTGCAATATGGAACCATGTTCCACAGATGAAGAGCAAAGTCGTTAGGTTTATTAAAAATGGTGTTGCTGATTCTTATGGATTCAACCATATGCTTTTAAATTCAAGACATGCGGGCTCAATGGGTTACGGTAATGATGGAGTTGATGACCAAACCTATTATACAAGCCTAACGGATCAAATAGAAACATTTTATACTAACAATTTAATTAATAAGTATATGCAGAATTTTGATATTATGAATTGGACTGATGACAGAATTGATTTCACAAACAATGTATATGTAGAAGAAGTTACAGATGAAGAAAACCCAGTGGTTGAATTATACAAGGACAACAAGAAACTTGCTGTATATCAGAATAATTATAATCCTTCAAATCAAAAAGTAAGTAATGTTAGTACTAAGTTATTCATACCGTGGGATCCTAAAACTGAGGAGAAGATATACCATTACAACACTGAAGGTGGAACAACTACTTGGGAGATTCCAAACAGTTGGTCTGGAATGAACTCAGTAAAACTATATCAGGTATCTGATACAGGTAAAACATTTGTTAAGGATCTTACTGTAACAGACGGACAGGTAACAATTGATGCCGAAGCAAATATTCCATATATTGTTTCTAAAGGCGAACAAACTAATCCTGAAATAGTTTGGGGAGATGGGGGATTAGTGAAGGAGCCTGGTTTTGATAGTCACAGTTTTACAAACTGGACACCTTCATCAACTATTGAAAGTACAAGCCATATTAATATAGAAAACAGCTCAGTAGGTGAAACTTATGTAAATATAAGCGGAAACAGCGGAGCAGATGCAACTTTGAGTCAGACTATAACAGGATTAACACCAGGTAAAACTTATCAATTATCTGCTTGGATGGAGGTAAATGGTAGAACTGGTACAATAGGTGTTAATAACTATGGTGGACCAGAAGTTAAGAACACCATGACAAAATCAGATCTGTTAAATCAGTACTATAACACGTTGAGATACCAAAAAAATAATATGCAGAGAATAAAGTTGGAATTTACAGTACCAACAGACGGTACTAGTGCGAATATTTACTTTACTGCCAATGCAGGAACACCTGAATCATACATGTATCTTGATGATGTACGTATTATGGAAATGAATACTACACCATTTGGCGATCATTATTTCCTTGAGGATTTTGAGAGCAATGACGAAGGTTTAGGACCTTTTGTACAGTTAAAATTAATTAATAGAATTCATAGGTCAGAAACGAATACCGATTATACTACTGACACTATTAATGGAAAATACTCATTGAAGATGAGAGAGACTGGTTCCGGTGAAATAGGTGAATATATGAGAACAACGCCATACAACTTGAAGTTAGAGGCAAATAAGGTATATAAAATGAGTTTTAATTATATGCTTGATCCAGCAAATAATAATGCATATTCTGTTTCAGTGAAAGGCAATAACGGAGAAACTACTTTGTCTAATGTGAATATTACTTCAACTGTAAGCGCTCCAGAATATTCAACATTTACAAAGACGTTTGCTACTGGTGATTATGATGATACTTATATAGCATTTACAAAGAATGTTGGTGGAATGGTAGACTTTGTAATTGATGACTTTACAATTGATGTTTTAGATACAGCACCTGAACTTCAAGTTCCTACAGGATTAACAGCAATTGCAAATAGTAATTCTCAAATTACTGTAAATTGGAATGAAAGTGACCTTGCAACAGGATATGACATTGAAATTGATGGTAATGTAATTTCAGATATTACTTATCCATATGTTAATTCAGGACTTGATGTAGGTTCTGATCACACATACAGAGTGAGAGCGAAAAATGCTACAGAAACAACTGATTGGAGTGAACCTGTAACTGCAACGACAAAAACTTCAATTATAATAGGTGCAGTAGCAGATTCATATGTACGTGATGGCGGTTCCGCAGGTAGTAATTACGGTACGGCTACTTATGCTGAAGTTAAGAACGATGCTACAGGTTATAAACGTGAATCTTATTTTAAGTTTGATTTCAGTAGTATCACTGAACCAGTGAGTGATGCAAAGATAGTATTAACACCTACAGGAATAAATCCTTCTGCACCTAAGATAAATGTTGAAATGGCAACTACTAATGATTGGAATGAATCAACTATTAATTGGAATAACAAGCCTGCAACAGATGGAAATCTATTAACTCAATGGACACCTAGTATGAGTAATCCATTAGAGGTTGATGTAACAGATTATATAAATGCAAATCTAAATAGCTTAGATAAAAATATTACAATTAAAGTATATGGTTCAGTACCAAAGGGGGGATCATCACAAGTAGATTTCAATACAAAGGAAGCTACTGATCAAAGCGTACGTCCTATACTTGAGTATAATTTAGTTCCTAGTGGTGTAGAAGAAGTTAATATTCAAACTAATGTAGGAGTAGCACCGAAGATGCCTACTACAGTTAATTTATTGTATCCTGATGGAAGTAAGAAAGTAGCTAATGTAACTTGGGAAGCTATAGATCCAAGTAGCTATGCTGAAGCAGGAAGTTTTGAGGTTAATGGAACAGTTGAGGGGAGCACTCTTACTGCAAAGGCAACTATAGAGGTTATAGAGAAAATAGTAGTATCAAAACCAAGAAAACTAAAAGCTAATGAAGTAACCACAGATTCGATAAACTTAACATGGGAAGCGCCAAGTAATACTAATGGATTAGTAGGTTACACAATTTATAAAGATGATAAGGTATTTGAAGAAATAGATGGAAAAACTAGTTATAAAGTAATAGGTTTAAAGGAAAATACTAAGTATAGTTTCAAAGTAGTAAGTAGATATTCAAATGGTGAGGTTTCAAAACCAATATCAAAGAATGTTAAAACTGCTAAAAAATAATATATATTAAGAAAAGAAAATATTAAACATTTAAAAAGTATAGAAATACCCTCTGGTTTTAATCAGAGGGATTTTCATTATTTAGTTTTAATATTATATAATGTAATAACTAAATTAAAATTTTAAAATAACTATTGATTCAATTATTCAAGAATTACTAAATTTAAAATAAATAATTATTGATTAAATTCCTCTAGAATTACTGAAAAGAACTGTTTTCTAAGTTATATCAGCAGTATTCTCATCAATTATTAATTTCTCATTTTTGATTTTTAATTCTTCAACATTTCCTAAGAAAAGAACTCTAAACAATTTAAATCTTCTTATTACATATATTGAAAAAGGTAAGCATAATGAACCTATAATAAGATTACTTACAAAAAAGATTGAGTAATTTTCAATTTTAAGTATTGTACTTATTAAAATCATTGATGCTATTTGAAAAAACCATGAGAAAATATAAATATCTAGGGAGTGTTGTCCAATAATTTTTAATATTCTATTTGATGAATTTATTTTTCTTGCTAAATTATAAACTAGTATTATTCCAAAAAATCCAGATATAAATATTAATAAATTAAGTAAATAAGGATTAATTGAAAAATTGCTAGTATAGATATATGTAGTAATACCAATTATTAAAATAGAAATAATTAAAAAATAACTTTTTTCAAAGAATACCTTTGACTCAGAATATAACTTTCTAAATATAATACCTAATAAAAAGAAAACTAAGAAAAAAGCAACTCTATTAAGAGCTAAAAAACTAATGGAGTTTGGAAAGAATATATTTAACATTATAGCTATTACTAAAGTACACTTAATAGGAATCTTTAAGATAAATGGAGCCAAAATATTAATAAATAGTAAGGTATATAAAAACCATAAGGCACCCATTATTCCATTCTCAGGGTATAAGAAAATTACTTTTATCATATCTATTAGTTCTTTAATTCCTCCAGGTGAATTAGTTATTTCTTTTAAAATAACAATTAAAGCATTAGTTATTATCGAAATTGTTAAAAAGGGTAATCCTAATCGATAAATCTTCTTTCTTATAAAAGGTAAGTATTGTGTTTTTAAATTCATATTTAATAATTTTAATGACAGAAAACCTGATATAAAAAAGAAAACAGGCATATGAAACATATAAATAAATTGTACTATAAATTCATATATATCTGGACGTGGTAAAAATGAAGGTGTAGCAGCATGTCCAATAAAAACTAAAATTATTGCTATTCCTTTCATATAATCTATTTCATTAAAATAGTCTGGGTTTTTAAGCATTAGTATTCCTCCTAAT
>NZ_JAWGSV010000030.1:0-19714 GCF_032552055.1 Clostridium sp.
AGATAATATGGCAGAATATTTAAATGGAATAGTTGAGTCTATTGTGTTTAAAAGTGAAGATACGGGCTATGTAGTTTCTAAAATAAACTTAGAAAAAGAAATTATTAATGCTGTTGGAATAGTTCCTTTTATGAAAGAAGGCCAAAATGTTAAATTAAAAGGTGAATGGGTAATTCATAAACAATTTGGAAAACAATTTAATATAGAAGAATATGAAGAAATTTTGCCTGATTCCATAAAAGGAATAGAAAGATATCTATCAACAGGAATTGTTAAAGGAATAGGCCCTATTACTGCTAAAAGATTAGTTGAGAGATTTAAAGAAAAAACACTAGAAGTTTTAGATAATGATATAGATAAAATTAGAGGTGTGGAAGGTATAGGACAGAAAAAGTTTGAGATTATTAAGGAGTCCTATAATGAACAAAGGGAACTAAAAGATATTATACTTTATTTCCAGGGCCATGGAATGACTACTAATCAATGTATTAAGGTCTATAAAGCTTTTGGAGCTAATGCAAGAGATATAGTAGCCAATAATCCATATATACTATCTGATGAAATAGCAGGGATTGGTTTTATAACAGCTGATAGAATAGCTAAAAGTATAGGGATTGAGCCAACTTCTCAATTTAGAATACAGAGTGGAATAATATATATTTTAAATCAGTTTTCTTCTTCAGGTAACACATATATGCCTAAGGATGAGCTAGTTAAAGAAACTATAAAATTACTAGGAGCTACTAATGAATTAGTTGATGGTGCTTTATATAATTTAACTGTAGATTCTAGGGTTAAGGTGGAGAAGATTGATGGGGTAGATTCTGTATTTGCACTTCCATATTATTATTGTGAATTGGGAGTTACTAATAGAATAATAACTTTAAGTTTAGAAAATTTCAGGAGTATAAACGCGGATGTAGAGTTTGAAGTTGGAGTCTTTGAAAAAAAGAATAATATGAAGTTTGCAGATTCACAAAAGGAAGCAATAGTAGGTGCTTTTGAGAATGGTATAGAGATAATTACTGGAGGACCAGGAACAGGTAAGACAACAATTATTAAAGCTATTATAGAAATATATGAAAATAATAATATGAAGGTTGTACTAGGAGCTCCTACAGGAAGAGCAGCAAAAAGGATGAGTGAATCAACTGGAAGAGAAGCTAAAACTATACATAGACTATTAGAAATGGGTGTCAATGATGACGGGAAATCTTATTATAAAAGAGGAGAGAATGAACCTTTAGAGGCAGATGTTATTATAATAGATGAGGCATCTATGATAGATGTAATGCTTATGAATAGTTTATTAAAGGCAATTAAGCTCGGAACTAGACTAATAATAGTTGGGGATGTAGATCAATTGCCATCAGTTGGCGCGGGAAATGTATTAAAGGATTTAATTGAAAGTAACTTTATAAAAGTAGTTAGATTAAGAGATATATTTAGACAAGGGCAGGAAAGTCTTATTGTTGTAAATGCTCATAAAATAAATAATGGGGAAATGCCAGTGTTAAATAGGAGAGATGGGGATTTCTTCTTTGAAAACAAAGAGGATGTTAATGAAATACTTAGAACCATTATCGATTTAATTAATAGAAGGCTTCCTAATTACAATAAGAAATGGGATAACTTTAGAGATATTCAGATTTTAACACCTACTAGAAAAGGAGCTCTTGGAGTTCAAAATTTAAATAATCAGTTACAAGAAGTATTGAACCCAAAAGCTAAGCATAAAAAAGAGAAAGAGCTAAGAGAAGTTATTTTTAGAGAAGGCGATAAAGTAATGCAAACTAAGAATAATTATTCTCTTAAGTGGGTTAGAATTAATGGAGATGGAGATAATGAAGGTGTAGGTGTATTTAATGGAGACATGGGATATATCGAAAGTATAAATGATGAAGAAAAGAATATTACTGTAATCTTTGATGATGAAAGACGAGTGGTATATGACTATGTTTATTTAGATGAATTGGAACTAGCTTATGCAATTACAATTCATAAAAGTCAAGGTAGTGAATTTAAAGTTATAATTACCCCTGCATTTATGGGATCACCATTTCTTATGAATAAGAATTTATTGTATACAGCAATAACTAGAGCTAAGGAGTTAGTAGTTGTTGTTGGACTTCCAAAGGCGTTGCAATATATGGTTACTAATACACGAAGTGTTGAAAGATACTCTTCTCTTAAAAATAGAATTTTAGATATTACTGATAGTGAAGTGTTGAGCGAATAGGAGATTTTCCATGTTAGAGGATAATAGGATAACTAACTTAAAAGAATTTAATTATTGTACATCTAAAATTAATAAATGGTATAACAAACAATCGAAACTTTTAACTATAGTAACTAATCCATATAATACACCGTTAATTTTTCTGGATATTATAGAAGATACTTTATTATCAGGAAAGAAAATACTTTATGTTCATAATTGTGATAAATATAATAAAGAGATAATTAATGGATTAAAGCAGAATAACAGTATTAGATATTCTGATAATCATAAAGATAGTAAAAGTGATATAGACTTTGTTGATTTTAAATCAGTAAAGGATGTAAAAGGGGCATATGATTTATGCATAATAGACGATATTAGCTGTTACTCAAATATTTCTAAAGAAATAATAAGAGAGTATATCGAGAACTTATACTTATTTTCAAAGAGGATAATAGTATATTCTATTGAGCGAATAGTAAATATGGGAATGGCATTTCAGATTTCAGATTTAATTAGAAATGAAATCTTCGTAGAGCCAAGAATAATTACTACACGAGTAAAGTTAGATGAAGATATGCCATATACTTTATATGATTATTTAATGTGGTTTAAAAGCAATAATAGAAAAGTAATATTATATGTACCTAATGAAGAAAAAATAGAGAAGTTATATAATTATTATACAAAAGAGCTGCAAATTGATGATGTACAAGTGATTAAACATTTTAAGAAAAATTCTACTATAGATCTAGAAAATATCTATAAGTATAAGAATAGTGTATTTATAATAACTAATGATATTAGAGAGTATTCTATTAAAGAAGGCAATATAGATATAGTGATATTATTCTCTGAAGATAAAATATATACTTATAAAAGAATACTATATTTTTGTGCAGATGTAGGAAAATATATGAAGGATAAAAAGTATGGGGAAGTGCTACTAGTAGGGAGAGATATAACTGAAGATATGGATATAGCTAAGGATATGGCAAGGGGTTATAATAAGAAAATATGGGAAAAGGGATTATTAAATTATTAAATGAGATTAAGGAAGAAATTTTAGATATAGTATATCCACCTATAAATAAGTGTATTATATGCGAGGCTGAATTTATAGGAATATGCCCATTTTGTAATAGCAGTATAAAGCGATGTATTAGAGATGGAAATATAATTTCATATGGGCATTATAAGGGAGCGTTAAAAAAGCTTTTACTTGAATTTAAATATAAGAAAAACTTTACTGCAGGCAGGGTGCTAGCAGATTATCTTTATAAATTAATTAAGGAAAATGAAATAGATGCAGAGGCTATCGTATTTATACCTAGCAGTAAAAGAGCATTAAAAGAAAGAGGATTTAATCAATGTGAATTCTTAGCGAAAGAAATAAGCAAAAAATTAAAAATAACAATATATAGAGATATAATTAAAGTTAAAAAGATAAAAGAACAAAAAACATTATCAAAAGAAGATAGGATTAAAAATGTAAAAGATGCCTTTAAAATTAGAGATAAAAATAATGTTAAAGGAAAGAAAATAATTTTATTAGATGATATTGTAACTACTGGTGCCACTATATTTGAATGCGAAAAAATATTAAAAGAAGCTGGAGCGACTTCAATAAATATATTGACAGTTTCCAAAAGTTTTATATAATAATATAGTAAAGATTAGGTCTGTGGATGAAAGTCGATGCTAGTCGCAGGCAAAACGATCCACGTAAGTTAGGAAAAATTCCTTATGAGCATGGTGCGGTATAGAAGTAAGTCCTACCAAAAATTTTGAGAGGGTTAGTAGTGAGGGGGTAATTCCTAGTAGCAAAAGCTCCAGTAGGCGAGTGTGGGGGCAAAATCCAGGTCAGCTAGCTTTACAACTAGTAGCTATTAGTATTCTAATGGCTATTTTTTATTGTCTAAATTAATATTTACAAAATTTAGAATAAATATTTTTATTAATTTAATGAAAAGTGTAACAAAATAATTTTAAACAGATAACGTATGGATATATTATCCTTGATTTAAACGATTACTTAATGGTATAATATAAATATAACAAAGTGTTTCTACTAATTAACTTTAAGAAGCATATTGAGAGGGGATGAACTTTTATGAGAGTTTCAGTAATAGCAAAAAATACGACAGCAACACCAGCACTAAAGGATATGGTGGAGAAGAAGCTATCTAAGGTTGATAGATACTTTAATCCTGAAGTAGAAGCTAAGGCTACATTATCAGTTCAAAAAAATAAGCAAAGGGTGGAAATCACTATACCATTTAATGGAGTTGTTCTAAGGGCTGAAGAAGCTACAGATGATATGTATAAGTCTATAGATTTAGTAGTAACGAAATTAGAGAGACGAATAAGAAAACAAAAAACAAAGTTATCTAGAAGAAATAATGAATCATTAAGATTTCAAACATTTGATGAAGTTGCTGTTGAAGATGAATTAATCGAGGAAAATGGTAAGGTTGTTAAGACTAAGAAATTTGGAATTAAACCTATGTCAGTAGAAGAGGCAATACTTCAAATGGAATTAGTAGGACATAATTTCTTTGTATTCCAAGACGCAGATGAAAATAAAATAGCTGTAGTATATAAAAGGAAAGACGGAGATTATGGTTTGTTAGAACCTGACTATGTATAAAAAATCATTGTAAATTCAATATATAAATAAAAAGGAAGTGCAATGCACTTCCTTTTTATTTATATATTTTATTAATATGTAACATATTTGTTGAATTAATTGTTAATAAAATGGTATAATTTATTAATGAAAATCGAAAACTTTTAATTATTTAAAATATAATATTGGAAGGAAAAGAAGAATGGGATTTTTAGAAAAGCTATTTGGCACATACAGTGAGAGAGAAGTAAAGAAATTAGAAAAAATTGCAGATAAAATAGAAGCCTTAGATTCAAGCATGCAAAAGCTTACAGATGAAGAATTAACAGCTAAGACTTTTGAATTTAAGGAAAGACTTAAAAATGGAGAAACTTTAGATGATATACTACCAGAAGCATTTGCAGTATGTAGAGAAGCTTCCTCAAGAGTTCTTGGAATGAAACATTATAGAGTTCAATTAATTGGGGGTATGGTACTACACCAAGGTAGAATTGCTGAAATGAAAACAGGAGAGGGTAAAACTTTAGTTGCAACTCTTCCTTTATATTTAAATGCATTAACAGGAGAAGGTGTTCACTTAATTACTGTTAATGATTACCTTGCTACAAGAGACGTTGAGTGGATGGGACAGCTATATAATTTCCTAGGTTTAACTACAGGGTGCATAGTTCATGGATTAAAATCAGATGAAAGAAGAGCAGCTTATGCAGCAGATATAACATATGGAACTAACAACGAGTTTGGTTTTGATTACTTAAGAGATAATATGGTAATTTATAAAGAAGAAAAAGTTCAAAGAAAGCTGAACTTTGCAGTAGTTGACGAAGTTGACTCCATTCTTATTGATGAAGCTAGAACACCACTAATTATTTCTGGAGCAGGAGAGAAGTCTACTAAGTTTTATAATGTAGCAGATAATTTTGTTAAGCAACTATTAGCTGATGAAGACTATACTATAGATGAAAAAGCTAAATCAGTAATGCTTACTGATGCAGGTGTGGCTAAGGCGGAGAGAGCATTTGGAATAGATAACTATGCTGATGCAGATCACTTAGAATTACAACACTATATAACTCAAGCTCTTAAAGCTAACTATGGAATGAAAATAGATAAGGATTATATGGTTAAGGATGGCCAAGTAATTATAGTAGATGAATTTACAGGAAGACTTATGGAAGGTAGAAGATATTCAGATGGTCTTCACCAAGCAATAGAAGCTAAAGAAGGAGTTAAGATTGAAAGAGAGTCAAAGACTTTAGCAACTATTACATTCCAAAACTATTTTAGAATGTATCAAAAGCTTTCTGGTATGACAGGTACTGCCTTGACTGAAGAAAATGAATTTAGAGAAATTTATGCATTAGACGTTATAGTTGTACCAACAAATAGACCTATAGCTAGAATAGATAAGAGTGATTTAATCTACAAAAACACTAAGGGGAAATATAATGCTATTATTGAAGATATAATAGAATGTAATAAAAAAGGTCAACCGGTGTTAGTTGGTACTGTAAGTATTGAAAAATCAGAATACTTATCTGCACTTCTTAAGAAGAGAGGCATTAAGCATCAAGTATTAAATGCTAAATACCACGAACAAGAAGCAGAAATTATATCTCATGCTGGTGAGTTAGGTAGTGTTACAATTGCTACTAATATGGCTGGTAGAGGTACAGATATAAAACTTGGCGAAGGTGTTAAAGAAGCAGGCGGTCTTAAGATAATTGGTACTGAAAGACATGAATCAAGAAGAATAGATAACCAATTAAGAGGTAGATCTGGTCGTCAAGGAGATGCTGGTGAATCAGTATTCTATATATCATTAGAAGATGATTTAATGAGAATTTTCGGATCTGAAAAAATCCAAGGCTTAATGGATAAGTTAGGATTAGAAGAAGATGAAGCTATAGATCATAAAATGGTAAGTAAGGCCATTGAAAATGCTCAAAAGAAGGTTGAAGGAAATAACTTTGATATCAGAAAGAACCTTATTGGTTATGATGATGTTATGAATATGCAAAGAGAAGTTATATACAAACAAAGATCTGAAGTGCTTGAAGGTAAAGACTTAAGAGATCAAATTCAAGGTATGATTAAGGAATTAGTTTCAGATGCTGTTAAGGGACATTTAGAAAATATTAATGAAAACTTTGAAGCTGAAATTGAAAAATTAATTAGATATTTAGAAGATATTTGCCTTCCTCATAATTCATTAAAGGTAGAAGACTTAATAGATTTATCTAATGAACAAATAATTGATAAAATAATTGATATACTAAATACTGCATACCATGCAAAAGAAGAAGAGTTTGGTGAAGAACACTTTAGAGAAGTAGAAAGAGTAATACTTCTTAGAGTAGTTGACCAAAAATGGATGGATCATATAGATAATATGGATCATTTAAAGCAAGGTATAGGACTTAGAGCTTATAAGCAATTGGATCCAATCCAAGCTTACCAAATGGAAGGTAGTTCTATGTTTGAAGAAATGATAGAAGGAATTAAGATTGATACACTTAAGTTCTTATTCCATATTCAAATTCAAAAGCCAGTTGAAAGAGAAAGAGTAGCTGAAGAAACTTCGGCTAGTCATGGTGGGGATGAAGGAGAAGCTAAAAATAAAACAGTTAGAAACGAACCTAAAGTAGGAAGAAACGATGCATGTCCATGTGGAAGTGGAAAAAAGTATAAAAACTGTTGTGGAAGAGAAGTATAGTGATTGCTCGCAATCAAATTAAGAATTAAAAATGAAAAGTGAAGAATTATGGAAAAAATTTGTTCCAAATTCAAACTAATAATATTTAAGGCTGCCTTAGGGCAGCCTAATTATAATTAACGACTTACAGTTGTGTAAAGTGACTTATTCAAAATTATTAAAAATGTAATAAAGAAATTCAGGATACTGAATTTCAACAATAATTGTTAACTGTTTATTGTTAACTGTTAACTGAAAAAAAGGTGTGATAAAAATGATAATTAAGTTAGAATCAGAATTAGCTAAGCTTAATGATATTAACAAATTCATAGAAGAAATGAGGGCTTCTCTTTGACAAGGAAGCACTGGTAAAGCAAGTAGAAGAGTTAGAGCTTCAAATGCAAGAGACTGGTTTCTGGGATGATTTAAAAAGAGCAGAAGAAGTAACTAAGGAAAGCAAAAGAATTAAAGATAAGATAGATAGATTTGATTCATTAGTTACTAGAGTTGAAGATGTAGAAGTATTAGGGGAATTAATAGATGAAGATGATGAGGAATCTATTAATGAAATGATAAGAGAAATAAGATCTATAGAAAAAGATGTAGAAGAATATAGAATAGAGCTTTTATTATCAGGTGAATATGATAGAAATGATGCTATAGTAACACTACATGCTGGAGTAGGTGGAAGTGATGCAAATGATTGGACCGAAATGTTACTTAGAATGTATACTAGATGGTGTGAAAAGAAGGGCTTTAGTGTTGAAACTATAGATTATTTAGAGGGCGATGAGGCTGGAATAAAAAGTGTAACATTAAAGGTGAAGGGAGAATTTGCATATGGCTATTTAAAGGCTGAAAAGGGAGTTCATAGATTAGTTAGAATATCTCCTTTTAATGCAAATGGTAAAAGACAAACTTCCTTTGCTTCTGTAGAAGTATTACCTGAACTAACTAAAGATCAAGATATAGATATTAGAAGTGATGATTTAAAAGTTGATACCTATAGAGCAAGTGGAGCTGGTGGTCAGCATGTTAATAAAACTGAATCAGCTATTAGAATAACTCATATACCAACTGGTATAGTAGTTCAATGTCAAAGTGAAAGAAGTCAGTTTTCAAACAAAGAAACAGCTATGGGAATGTTAAAATCAAAGCTTATTGAACTTAAAGAAAGAGCTCATAAAGAGAAAATAGAAGATTTAACTGGTGAACTTAAAGATATGGGGTGGGGAAGCCAAATTAGATCTTATGTATTCCATCCATATAATATGGTTAAAGACCATAGAACAGGAGAAGAAACTGCAAACTTAAATGCAGTTATGAATGGTGAAATAGATAACTTTATAACCGCTTATTTGAAGGAAAACAATTAGTAAATAGGATGTATCCACAATGGATACGTCCTATTTTTATGATTAAAACTATTATTCTTTAGCAGATTCTGAATGGGCAAATAAAGTTAAGGAAAATAGAATAGAAGACATTGTTCCTTGTATTGGATGCAATGAGTGTATGTTTTCTATACTTTCAGGAGATCCAGTAAGTTGTGGAGTAAATCCTCTTTGTGGAAGAGAAGATGAAGAAATAGAAGAAGCAGTTGTTAAAAAATCTGTACTTATAATTGGAGCAGGTCCAGGAGGGATTGAAACAGAAATTACCTCAGCTAAAAGAGGTTATAAAGTTACAATATGGGAAAAGGGTTCTAGAATAGGAGTCAATCTTATTCCAGCCTCAGCACCTGATTTTAAGGGCGATTTAAAAAGATTAATTAGGTACTATGATAACCAAATAGAGAAGCTAAATATAAATGTTGTTTTCAATAAGAATGTAAGTAAGTATGATATATTATCTGAAAATCCAGATGTACTTGTTATGAGCACAGGGAGTAAGGCTATAGTTCCTAATATACCTGGAAATGATGGGAATAATGTATTTTTAGCAACAGATATTCTTGTTGATGACACAGTATTAGGAGAAAATATAGTTATTGCTGGTGGTGGGTTTGTTGGTTGTGAAACAGCAGTTCATCTATCAAGGAAAGGTAAAAAAGTAACTTTAGTTGAAATGAAGAATAATATTTTATCTGAGCCGATGGCATTTAATAATTTATTAGCCCTTAGATCTATGTTAGCATAAAGAGATATAGAAATTAAGAGTAGTACAAAGCTAACTGAGGTTAAAGATGACAAGGTAATTTTAACTAATTCAAATGGAGATATTGAAGAGATACAATGCGATTCTCTAGTGCTTGCTCTTGGATTTAAAGCTGTAAATGATATAGATGAAGAAGTTTACTCAGCTATAAAGGATATAAAAATCATTGGAGATGCTTCATCTCCACGTCGTATAAAACATGCAGTTGCTGAAGGATTTGAAGTAGCGATAAATATATAGATAGTTTAAATGCTAAGCATTTAAAATGAAAAAATGAAGAAATGAAAAAGTGAAGAAATGAAAAAGTGAAGAAATGAAGAAAGGAGGTTTTGCTATGCAAAACCTCCTTTCTTATAAAGATGCCCTTATAAAAAATCTGTAAAGATTTTTTATTTAGCATTTTTTTATTCTTTAATTTCTTCATTTTTTAATCAATAAGTAATTATCTATATTTTCTTTATTCTTTTTCTTTTAAGGTAAGATACAATTGGTGAAGAAACTACAAAAGCAAATAATATTGAGAAGATAAATAATGAAGTTTTTCCATAGAAGAACTTAGTTACTGCTCCATAGGAGGAGTCAAAAATCTTTTCTTCAATTACACTATAAGCACTATTGATAGCATCTTTACTTATATATTCTACCTTATCATTAGGGGTATGAATTTTAGTTAAATCACTATGTGAAAAGCTTAGTGCATCAATGCCTAAATCATTAAAACTTGCATGATCACTAGAGTTTTCATAAGAAACTGCTGTTTCTACATTTTTATCTTTAGCTATTTTTTCTATTGAATCAAGTAATTTAGATTCCTTATCTTTAGCTGAAGCTCCTAGCATTAGTGTTAGGGGATAGCCATCACTACCAATCATATCAAAATTAATTACTTCACCATCCTTAATCTTATCTAAATTCTTTTCAGCAAAGTCTTTAGAACCTAAAAGACCAAATTCTTCAGCATTTAAAGCTACAAATATTATATCTCTTTTTGGTTTTCCGTAAGTTGATAATGCTCTTTCTATTTCTAATAAAAATGAAGTTCCTGAAGCATTATCTAAGGCTCCATAATAAGTATTCTTTAAGGCGTCAGCTCCTAAGTGATCATAGTGAGCAGTTAAGATTAAAGGTGGCAATTTATTTGAACTTCCCTTAATCACTCCAACTATATTATATATTTCTTTTTCTTCAACTGAGAAAGGAATATTAATAGCAACTTCAGCACCATCTCTAATAGAATCTAATATTTTGTTATAAGTTTTTGTATTTATTAATACCATCATGTCATAAGGGAAGGTAGATATAAATGAACTTCTAAAAGAAAAGTCATCTTTAGGAGATAGATAAAATAAGCAAGTTCCTTCAGAAGTTACAACTTCAATATAACTAGAAAAAACATTTATTTTATCTTCTGAACTAAAAGTGAAATTAGTTTTTCTAAAATTAATCATATCTTCTTTAAAGTCTACCCCATATTTTAAAGATTCGGAGTAGCCATCATCATAAGAAAACTTTAAGTAGGCAGAAGTATTATTATTTACAGGCGATAATACTTTAAAGCCTTCCTTATATTCATCATTTAGTGGAATTAATTTATTATCAGTAAAGTTCTTTTTTATTATTTCTCCAACTAGTGTGTTTTCATTACTGCCAGCTAATCTACCTTTATAAGTATCAGAAGAAAATAAAGTTATATTTTCTTTTACATTATCAGCATTAAAAGGTGAGTATGTAAAATTTGAAAATAATGATAAAGCTAATAATATAAAGGTTGAAATAAGACATGAGTAATAGATAATTTTCTTTCTCATAAAAATACCTCAAATAATAGTTATACTTAATACTATTATTTAAGGCATTAAAATATGAAAAAATATAATCAAGAGGTGCTAAGCTCTTTTATAAACAAGGTCTATAAATCCATGTATTAAAGAGAATAATATACATATATAAATAAACATATTTATTTGATTAGAAAGTATTGAAAAAATTCCTCCAACTATAAAGCTAAATAAAATTATACAATTTATAAACTTTGATAATCCAGATTTGCTAATTATTATTTCCTTTGTTGAAGATATAAGAATTAAAATTAGAGTTAAAAAGTATAACATATATTTAATAGTTGTAGAAAATTGAATAATATAATACTGGTTTAATATTAAAGAGATAATAAAGAATACTAGGAGGATATTAATAATTTTATTTATAACTGTATAAAGCTTATTCATATGATCACCTAATTGTAAATATTTTACAATTATTATAACTCTAAATTTACATAATATCAAGACAGTTATTTGATATTATGTATTAAATTGTGCAGGAGTCTTTAACATATTATGCTAAGCTTCCGTCGCAAGCTCTAAGTCAGCTTACGTACAATATGTTAAAAACTCCTTTTTAATAATTTAATCTTGGAGATGCAAGCCTACTAAAGGAAGAAATTCAGACGAGCTGAATTTCAATAAAAATTAGTGAGACATCTTGAAATACTTATATTTACCTTTATATTCGCATCTTTAAAACAATGTTGTAGATTATTAATTGAAACATATATATAATAGGTTTAGGCATATTTTATAGGAGGTAAATGAATTGGTTGATATAGTTGGAAGGTTATCTGAGGAGCTTAAAATAAGTATAACTCAGGTTAATAATGTAATTGGACTACTTGATGATGGAAATACTGTACCTTTTATATCAAGGTATAGAAAAGAGCAGACTGGAGCTTTAAGTGATGAAGTCTTAAGAAAGTTTCAAGAAAGGCTTATTTACTTAAGAAATCTAAAGGGAAGAAAAGAAGATGTATTAAGACTTATTGATGAGCAAGGTAAGTTAACAGAAGAAATAGAAAAATCCTTGGAAAGAGCAGTTACTTTAACAGAAGTAGAAGATATTTATAGACCTTATAAGCAAAAAAAGAGAACAAGAGCAACTATAGCTTTAGAAAAAGGATTAAAACCTCTTGCAGAATTAATTTTAGGTGGAGCTTATAAAGGTGACTTAAAGGTAGAAGCATCTAAATACATAGATGAGGAAAAAGGAGTTTCTTCAGAGGAAGAGGCTATAAATGGAGCATTAGATATAATTGCAGAAGAAATATCAGATGAAGCTAGTTATAGAAAGTGGATAAGATCTTTAGTTTTTAGAGAAGGAAAAATTGAAACTAAGGGTGGAAGTGAAGAACATACACCTTATGAAATGTATTATGAATATAGTGAAGATGTTGGAAGAATACCTCCTCATAGAATTCTTGCTATAAATAGAGGAGAAAAAGAAAAAATACTTCAAGTGAAAATAACTATTAATGAAGATAAATTAATAGCATTTTTAGAAAATAAGATATTAAAAGGGAATAATATAACTGATGAGTATCTAAAATTATCAATAAAGGATTCATTAAAAAGACTTATATATCCATCTATTGAAAGAGAAGTTAGAAATGAACTTACTGATATAGGTGAAGAGGGAGCAATAAAAATATTTAAAGAAAACTTAAAATCATTATTAATGCAACCTCCAATAAAGGGAAAAGTAGTTTTAGGATATGACCCAGGATTTAGAACTGGATGTAAGGTTGCAGTTTTAAATAGTACAGGAAGATTTTTAGAAAACACTACTGTATATCCTACAGCACCTCAAAATAAAGTTAAGGAAGCTAAGGAAGTACTTAAATCATTAATTAAGAAACATAATGTAGAAGTTATATCTTTAGGAAATGGTACAGCTTCTAGAGAATCAGAAGAAGTAATTTCTGAGGTGATTTCTGAATTAAGAAAAGAAGATGGTAGGGAAATAGCTTATGTAATAGTATCTGAGGCAGGAGCATCTGTTTATTCAGCATCTGAATTAGGAACTAAGGAATACCCTGACTTAGATGTTACAGTAAGAGGAGCTATTTCTATAGGTAGAAGACTTCAAGATCCTTTAGCTGAATTAGTTAAAATTGATCCTAAATCTTTAGGGGTAGGTCAATATCAACATGATGTGGCTGCAAAGAAGCTAGATGAATCATTAACAGGAGTGGTAGAAGACTCTGTTAATAAAGTTGGAGTTGATTTAAATACAGCAACACCATCATTACTAAATTATATTTCTGGTATAAATGCAAGTATAGCAAATAATATAGTTATGTATAGAGATGAGGTAGGTGGATTTAAAAGTAGAAAGGAACTACTTAAGGTAAAGAGACTTGGGCAAAAGGCTTATGAGCAATGTGCAGGATTCTTAAGAGTTATGGAAAGTAGTGAGCCTTTAGATAATACTTCTGTTCATCCTGAATCATATGAAGTTGCAAGAAACCTTTTAGCCCTACTTGGATATACTAAGAATGATTTAAAAAATAACAATATTAAAGATATTGAAGAAAGAGTTAATGAAAAAGGAATTAAGAATATAGCAGAAGAGTTACAAGTTGGAGAGTTAACTTTATCTGATATTATAAAAGAAATAAAAAAACCAGGTAGAGACTTAAGAGAAGATATGCCAAAGCCTATATTAAAGACTGGTGTAATAGACTTAAAAGATTTAAGTGAAGGCATGGTACTTATGGGAACAGTAAGAAATGTTTCTGACTTTGGAGCCTTTGTAGATATTGGAGTTCACCAAGATGGGCTAGTTCATAAAAGTCAAATGGCAGATAGGTTCGTTAAGCACCCTTTAGACATAGTTAAGGTTGGAGATATAGTTAAGGTTAGAATTTTAGAAGTAGATAGTAAGAGAAATAGAATATCCTTATCTATGAAAGGAATATAAGTTGTAATTAAGTTTTTACATTTTATGAAGTTTTATTTCGTGTTGAAAATAATTAATATATGAAGTTATCTAAACAACTTATATTTAAATTAAAAAATCGATTCTTTCAATTTAGATAATTTACTAAAGAATCATTTTTAATTTATAATGATATAAAACTATGGATGTAGATTATTAATTGAAAAATATATATAAAAGAAAAAGATTGTTAAAAATATGCTTGTCAAATAAAAAAAATAAGCATATAATAAAAGTATAAAAATAATTTATCTTCAGGGCGGGGCGTAATTCCCCACCGGCGGTAAAGCCCGCGAGCTAATTTTTTAGCATGATTCGGTGAAACTCCGAGGCCGACAGTATAGTCTGGATGAAAGAAGGTAAGGCGTTAGATATTGCTTGATTTATTTTAATTTAGCAAATCTTATTTCTTATGAATTTATTGCCCTGATGTTAATTTACATCAGGGTTTTTTATTATTTTTAAAACATAAGAAATAATAGAGATTACAACTAATTTCGTTAAAATAATATCATTTAATATTTAACTATTGCCCCAGAGGATAGCTTTTGGGAGGAGAAATAAAATGAATTATCAAAATCAAAAAAACCTAAACAAATTTATTAAAATTTCACTTTTAAGTGCTATTGCAGTAATGCTAATGTACTTTGATTTTCCAATACCTTTTCTACCATTTCCATGGTTAAAGATTGACTTAAGCGATATTCCAGCACTTATGGGTGGATTTGCTTTTGGTCCTGTTGCAGGAGTATTGATAGAATTATTAAAGAACTTACTTATTTTAATAGTAAAGGGAACTGGAACTGGCTTTGTTGGAGAAATGGCTAACTTTATTATAGGAGCATCATTAGTTTTCCCAGCAGCTTGGATATATCATAAAAATAAGAGTAAGAAAACAGCATTCCTTGGAATGTTAGTAGGAAGTTTATCTATGCAAGTAATAGGAATAATTGCTAATGTATATTTCTTGTTACCAGCTTACGGTATGAAAATGGCACCTAATGAAATTGTAAATTATGTTACTGCAGGGCTACTTCCGTTTAATGGAGTAAAAGCTATAATGGTCTGTGGTATAACATATGTGGTATATAAGAAAGTTGCAAGTATAATATTTGATGTAGATTCAAATTTTGATAGTGTAAAGAAGGGCAAGTTAAGCTCTATATAGATATAAATATAAGCTACGATAGTTATAAGTTTTTATAGCTATCGTAGTTTTTTATTTTACATAACATAGATTAATTACTACTATATGACACAAATTGAAAATAATTATCAAGCACCAAGAAAATTTAGTTGTGTATGCAACTAAAAGTGATATAATAGAGTAGTTAAATATAAATTAATTAAATTTAGGAGATTAACCTTGGATAAATATAAATGTGAAAACATAGCTAAATATGTATCTGAAATACAAAGAAAAGGGAATATATTTTTCTTAAAAGAATTATCTCATCTTGGACTAGGATATGGACAATTTAATTTTTTAATGGAGCTTTATAGGGAAGATGGAGTAAGGCAGGAAGATTTAACCTTAAAACTTAATATAGACAAGGGCACTACAGCTAGGGCTATAAAGAAGCTAGAAGCTGAAGGTTTTATAATTAAGAAAGAAGATAAAGATGATAAAAGAGCTTATAGAATATTTATAACTGATAAGGGAATTCATCATAGAGACGCAATATATAAAGTTGCAAAAGAGTGGGAAAATAATCTTACTAAGAATTTAACAGAAGAAGAAAAAGAAACAATAATATCATTATTGAAAAAATGTATATAAGGAGGATTTAATGAGTCATCAGGAATTACTAGGAAAAGAAAAAATAGGGAAGTTATTATTAAAATATTCAGTACCAGCTATTATTGGGATGTTAGTTAATGCGTTATATAACGTTGTAGATAGAATTTTTATAGGTAATATACCAGGAGTGGGGTCTTTAGCTATAACTGGAGTTGGAGTAACTCTTCCAATAACGACTATAATATTAGGATTTTCTATGTTAGTTGGAGTTGGAGCAACAACTACAATATCTATTAGGTTAGGGCAAGGGAAAAGAGAAGAAGCAGAGAAAGTAATAGGAAATGCAATTACATTATCTGCTATAATTGCAATAGTTTTAACTATAATTGGATTATTATTTGGTGAGTTAATATTAAGTAAATTTGGTGCTAGTGAAAGCACTATGCAATATGCAAAAGATTATATTTACATAATATTAATCGGTAATATATTTAATATGGTAGCATTTGCTTTAAATAACACTATAAGAGGTGATGGTAATCCAAAGCTTGCAGCCACTATTATGATAATTGGATGTCTAACTAATATAGTATTAGATGCAGTTTTAATATTTGTATTAAATCTAGGAATACAAGGAGCTGCTATAGCAACTGTAATTTCACAGTTAATTACTGCAGTAATAGGTTTAAGATATTATGTTAGTGGTAAATCTAATTTAAAATTTGTAAAATCATCTCTTAAATTAGATAAGTCTATAGTTTCAAAAATTTTAGCTATTGGAGCTGCGCCTTTTGCTATGCAAATTGCAGCAAGCTTAGTGCAAGTAATTGCAAATAATGTTTTAAGAACTTATGGAACAGATATGGCAATTGGGGCTATGGCAACTATATCGTCAGTTAGCTTAATGTGTTTAATGCCTATATTTGGAATAAATCAAGGTGCACAACCTATAATAGGTTTTAACTATGGAGCAAAGCAAATAGATAGGGCTCAAAAAGCCTATAAGATATCATTAATAGTTGCAACAATAATATTATGTGTAGCTTTTGTATTAGTTCAAAGCTTCCCAGAAACTATTATAGGAATATTTAATAAAGATCCAAAGTTTATGGATATTTCAGTTAAGGGATTAAGAATCTACTTATTAATGTTACCAATAGTAGGAATATCAATTACAGGATCAAACTATATCCAATCTATAGGTGAAGCTAAGACAGCTATGTTTTTAAGTTTGCTTAGACAAGTTATTTTGCTAATACCATTTATATTAATACTTCCAAGATTATTTAACCTTGGAGTAAATGGTGTTTGGATAGCTCAGCCACTAAGTGATGTTATTTCATCTGTAATTACAGTAGCTATATTAGTAAAGACTATGAGAAGTACGAGTTCTGAAAAAGTAGAGAACGAAGATGTTGAAATAGATATGGTAAATAGGATTAAAGATATTTCATAAGAATAAGAGAACTTATCAATGAAAAAATGAAAAAATTAAAGAATGAAAAAATTTCTATAAAAAATCTTTACAGATTTTTTATAGGGGTATCTTTAAAATAAAGGAGGTTTTGCTATGCAAAACCTCCTTCTTTCATTAACAAAATACTTAACATTTTAAAGACTACTATGAAATTAATCCAAGATCTTGCTCATTAAAATAGCATTTTCTTTATTATCCTCATAATAATTTTTTCTAATACCATCAATGATAAAGTCAAAGCTTTTATAAAGATTTTGAGCTTTTACATTAGACTCTCTAACTTCAAGAGTTATGGTATTACATTTTAAGTTTTTACAAAGGTTTATAAGATATTCTAGTAAGCTTTTGCCTATACCTGACCTTCTATAATCTTTGTGAACAGCAATATTAGTAATATCACCTTCTCCAGCAACTATCCATATTCCTACAAAACCAACAACAATATTTAAATCCATATCCCTAGCAACTACGTATTTAGCTAAAGGGTTAGATACTTCACTTTTTATGGAATTTAAGCTCCAAGGTATAGAAAAAGAGTCTTTTGAAATATTATAAATTCCATTGACATCATCTTCTTTAATTAAACTATAGACTATCTTCATTTTTTAAAGCTAGCCTCTTTTCTAATTCTCTTTGAGCCTGAGGTTTTTTTAAATAAAAAGGTGATGAATTTAAATCATCTTTCTCACCATTTAAAAGTTTTTTCATACCTAATTCTCCAAGGGAAGATGCTCTTATTATATTTAAGTGAATTGGTGCAAATATAGCATTAGGTAGATTTTCCATAATATATTCTTTATGCTTATTTACAGCATCGCCAGTAAATATAACTTTTTCATTTTTTTCTTTTAGTAAAGCTATTAATTCTTCAATTTCTAAAGCAGAATAATCTATTAGATTTTCTAAATTACCATTTTCACCTTTATATAAGCATGTATATACGCTATTTCTTAAAGCATCCATCATAGGGCATATGATTCCGTCAAAACTAACAAGTGAATGTGCCAAAGCATCTAAGCTAGAGATGCTTATATAAGGTTTATTTGAACCTAAGCTAAGACCTTTAATAGTGGCCATACCAATTCTTAATCCTGTAAATGAACCAGGTCCTTTAGAAACTACAAAGCCATCAATATCATCAATATCTAAATCTGAGTCCATTAATAGCTTATCAACTATATCCATTATTAATGTAGAATGTTCTAATTTGTTATTTAGTGTGTACTCAGCAATTAAGTTACTATCATCTAATATGGCAACAGTAGCAACTTTAGAGGCTGAATCAATACTTAAAATTTTCATTATATTAACTCCTTTGAGTGAGATTAAAACTAAATATTATGCAACAGCACATTATTTTAAAAATTTATTTTAATGAGAGGTTTTTTATATAATCATATCTTTCTCCATAAGGAGTAATAGTAATTTTTCTGTAGTCCTCACCATTAGATAAATCTTTTTCAATTAATATATGAAGATAATCACTAGGCAAAATTTCTTCTATATAGTTTGCCCATTCAATTATCGATACACCATTAGAAAATATATAATCATCAAAGCCTATAGCATAAATTTCATCAGGATCACTTACTCTATACACATCAAAATGATATAGTTTAAGTCTGCCAGAATCGTATTCATTTACTATAGTAAAGGTTGGGCTTGTTATATGGTCATCAATACCTAAACCTTTAGCTATTCCCTTAGTAATATGGGTTTTTCCGGTACCTAAATCTCCAGTAAGACAAACTATATCACCAGAATTTAAAAGTTTACCTATAGAAAAGCCTAACTCAGTAGTTTCTTCTACATTTTTAACTAAAAACTGCATAAAATATCTCCTTTCTTAATATCCTATAATATATTCTATCAAATTAAATGAAAAAATAAAGCAAAATAATTATATAAGATATAGCAAACGATACCACAATATGGTAAAATACGTTTATGAACAAATTTAATTAATATGTAATGGATTTGTAATTCTTTTTAAGAGATGATAAGATATTATAATATATAAG
>NZ_JAWGSV010000031.1:0-19703 GCF_032552055.1 Clostridium sp.
ATTCTCTATATAATCCATTTTCTTTTAATAAAAATACTATTTTAAATATCATTGCAAAAATATAAATATTTTTGCTATTTACACTTTTCATATATAAATGTCGCTTTGATTTTATTTTATTTAAATAGGAGTTTTTCTTCCAAGTCGGAAAACTTTTGCAAATTAGTTCGCATGTTTTCTTTAGTAATTCATTTCTTATTTTTTTATCTTTTATTCTACAAATACGTTCCATTGAACTACCTAGCATAATTCTTATATACAAGTATTCTAACTCACTATAATATTCTTGAAGTAATTCATTTTTTTTATAATAATTAACTATATTTTCTAGAATCTTAAAAATTTGAGCATTCTTTTCACCTTGAGTATTAGCAATTGAACCACCACGTTGAATATAATATACAAAAGGTTGTGAAACGTAACTAGCTACATTAATATAAGGAATTAGTTTACAAAAAAATTCTGTATCTTCATAAATTAACCCTTTTGGAAAAATCACACCAGACTTCATAAGCATTTCTCTACGATAAATCTTATTCCAAGCTGCTGCAAGTGTATCAATAAACATATCTTTTTTATCAACATATTTTTTTGCCTTTACTAATTTCATTTTCCTGTTATAAACCTTATAATAATCACAAACAACAATATCACTATTTTCATTCTTTGCTTTACTATACATCTTCTCATACATATTAATGTCTATATAGTCATCTGAATCAACAAAACCAATGTACTCTCCATTACAGTATGACAAGCCATAGTTTCTTGCATCAGATAGACCTCCATTCTTTTTGATAAATGATTTGACTAAGTGAGGAAATTTACTTACATATTGATCTATTATCTTTTGAGAATTATCTGTTGATCCATCATTTACAACAATGATCTCTATATCTTCTAAAGTTTGATTTACAAGAGATTCTAGACATTTCCTTATATACTTTTCAACATTATACACTGGAACTACTATACTTACCTTTATGTTCTTCATTTTCTCACCTCATACTTCACTATATTCTACCAGTAGCTTCCTCCTTCTACTTTGTCTTTTTCTTTTGGAGTTTCTATACTGGATGGATGCACCCAATACTCATTAAATAATTTTTTATATTCCGTACGCTCTTCCCAACGCTTACCCTTTATACCGAATAGCAATTGTGTAGCACCTGCCATTTGAATTGATTGTTTTCCCAAACTTTTAACATAACTCGCTAATGGCAATCCATATGCACCTGCACCAATGATGGCTACATCGAAATCAATTTTTTTAATCTCACTGCACATACTTTTTAAAGCTTCAAGCCAACTTTCATATTCATCAGAACCTCCATATGACTGTACAGTTTTAAAATATGATACCTCTTTAAAATCAGGTAGTACTTCAGCATCTTCAAATAATTTATCCTTATTAATCAATTGTTTCTTTATAGTTTCAGTAAAAAGGTTGACTATTAACAGCTTTTTCCCTCTAAGGGCCGCTGACCACGGATTCTTGTAGAAGAAAGGTTCTAAAGACATAATATTCATCAACTTAGCAGATGGACAGTGCTTTTTATAAATATTTCTTTCTGCAGCAACCCCCCACACAGCAAGAACATCAATATCTGAAATCGCTTCAGTATAAACTTCACAAAATTCTGCAATGCTATTACTATCATTAGGGAAGACACCAGATAATTGTTTAATATTTTCTAAGTTATCCTGATTAAAATCTTTATTATTCATCCATTTTTCTATACAACGACTTTCCGCTGCACCAAATCTAGCAATCATACATGGTTCACCAGAAAGAATTAACTGTCTAATTAAATCATTTCCCTCATATTTAGAAAGAATATTTTCGTTTCTATATGAAATTTTAAACCTAATATCTTTATATATATTTGAAAAAAACTTTTTAATTTTACCATCATTATCCATTACATTGTACCACCTTTACTTATTTTCTCTCGCAACCTTCCATAAGAATTTTATATTAGTCTTTAAATACCTAATAAAGAGTCTCTTTGGATCTTGTATTAATCTATATAACCATTCTAAGCTAAACTTTTGCATCCAAATTGGTGCCCTTTTTATCTTCTCTGCATAATAATCAAATCCAGCACCAACGCCAAGCATTGTTGCATTTATTCTATTTTTGTGAATGTGCATCCATTTTTCTTGTTTAGGAGCTCCAAGTCCTACCCAGACAAAATCTGGATTAAGTTTATTTATTTCATTTAATTTTTCTTCACTTTCTAGAGATACCTCTGATTTAAATGGAGGAGAATACATTCCTATAATATTTAATTTAGGGTATTTCTCATTAAGCTTTATCTTTAATAACTTTAAAGTTTCCTCTGTACTTCCATAAAAGTAATGTCTATATCCTTTTTCTTCTGATTTCTTAAATAACTCTCCCATTAAATCTGGGCCTGTTACTCTTTCAGCATTTTTAAATCCTCTTCTTTTACTTACAATTGAAAGTGGTTTACCATCTGGAAGGGCTAGTGCACCTCCATTTTGAATTTCTCTATATTTTTTATCTTCATAAGCTGTAACAGTAGTGTGAACATTAGAAACACAGATATAATTTCCTCTCAACTCTTCTAATTTTTCTTCAATGTATCTTACTGTTTCACTAAGATTGGTAACGGCTATATTTACACCTAATATATTGCAGAAGTCCACTATTATCCTCCAAATTTATATTGCTACGTTTTCCATAAACCATTTATAAGCCTCTCTTATTCCAACCTTTAATTCCATCTTATATTTCCAACCTGCTTTTTCTAATCTACTTACATCTAATAATTTTCTTGGAGTTCCATCTGGTTTTGTACTATCCCAAACTATTTCTCCTTCATAACCCACAACTTCTTTTATTAGTTCTGCTAAACCTCTTATAGTTATTTCTTTTCCTGTTCCTATATTAAAGAAGTCATTTCCTTCATAGTTTTCCATTAAATAAATACATGCATCTGCCATATCTTCTGAGTATAAGAATTCTCTAAGTGGTGTACCACTTCCCCATACTACTACTTCTTCTGCATTATTTACTTTTGCTTCATGAAATCTTCTTATAAGTGCTGGCATTACATGAGAATTTTCCGGATGAAAATTATCATATGGTCCGTAAAGGTTAGTAGGCATTACACTTATAAAATTTGTTCCATATTGCTTATTAAAAAACTCACACATTTTAAGTCCAGATATTTTTGCTAATGCATAAGCTTCATTAGTTTCTTCTAAATGTCCTGAAAGTAAATATTCTTCCTTTATTGGTTGTGGACACATCTTTGGATAAATACAGGAGCTTCCTAAAAACATTAGTTTTTTAACTCCGTACTTATATGCATTTCCTATAACATTATTTTGAATTTGTAAGTTTTCATATATAAAGTCTGCTGGATAATTAGAATTTGCATATATTCCTCCTACCTTTGCAGCTGCTAAAAATACATACTCTGGTTTTTCTTCTTTAAAAAAGTTCTCAACTTCTATAAAATTCATAAGATCTAATTCCTTATGAGTTTTATCTATAATATTTGTATATCCTTTTTTCTGTAATTCTCTAACTATAGCAGAACCTACAAGTCCTCTATGCCCAGCTACATAAATTTTACTGTCCTTTTTCATAATTTCACCTTCTTATTACTTAGTAGCATCTACTTCTTTTCCTGCTATTTCTTTCATATCAGCATCTACCATCATTGAAACTAAGCCTTCAAAGCTTACTTTTCTTTTCCAGCCTAATTCTCTTTCTGCTTTACTAGAATCTCCCCATAATAGATCAACTTCTGTTGGTCTAAAGTATCTAGGATTTACATCTACTAATAATCTTCCAGTGGACTTATCATATCCCTTTTCATCTGCTCCAGTGCCCTTCCACTCTATCTCAATTCCTACTTCTTTAAAGGCTAAATTAACAAATTCTCTTACAGTATGAGTTTCATTAGTTGCAAGTACATAGTCATCTGGCTTATCTTGTTGAAGCATTAGCCACATTCCATAAACATAATCTCCTGCAAATCCCCAATCTCTCTTTGCATCCATATTTCCTAGGGATAACTTTTCTTGCTTTCCAGCAATAATTGATGCAACTGCTCTAGTAATTTTTCTAGTAACGAAGGTCTCCCCTCTTCTTGGAGATTCATGATTAAATAAAATTCCATTACAAGCAAATAAATCATAACTTTCTCTATAATTAACTGTTATCCAATAGGAATAAAGCTTAGCAGCCCCATATGGACTCTTTGGATAAAATGGAGTTTTTTCACTTTGTGGTGCTGTATCAGAAAGTCCACCAAATAATTCTGATGTAGAAGCTTGATAAAACTTGCATTTAACACCTGTTTCTCTTATGGCATCCAAAAGTCTTAATGTTCCAACTCCTGTTACTTCAGCAGTATATTCAGGTACCTCAAAAGATACAGCAACATGAGATTGTGCTGCTAAATTATATATTTCTATAGGTCTTATTTTTTCTATTAATCTATTTAAATTAGATGAATCTGTTAAATCTCCATAGTGTAAAAACAAACTTTTATTTCCTATTTTAGGATTTTCAAATAAATGATCTATTCTTGAAGTACTAATACTTGAATGTCTTCTAATTATTCCATGTACCTCATATCCTTTTTCTAATAATAACTCTGTTAAATATGATCCATCCTGACCTGTTATTCCCGTAATTAAAGCAACTTTTTTCATTAATAACTCCTCCATTTTTTGCTAATTAAACTATATTTCTCAATTCTTTAGCATTAACTACATTAGACTTTTGTCCAATTATTATTTTTCCATCATTTTCAATAACATATATATCACTTAGTCCTTCAACTATTACTCTATGATTTGAAGAAACCAATAAATTGTTATTTCCTTTTAAGCTAGTAGCTTGTCCTATTACTACATTTCCAAAATCATCTTTTATAGTGTGCCTCTCAATAGCCTCCCAGCTTCCAATATCATCCCAACCAAAATCACTAGGAATTACATATATTTCTTTAGACTTTTCTAAAACTGAATAATCTATTGAAATGGCTTCCATATTCATATATTCTCTATTTATTAAATCTTGTAATTTTTCTTCCTGTACATCTTGAATATTGTGAAGAGACTCAAAAATACTAGATGAATATTTACTTATTTCGCATAAAATATTCTCTACTGTCCAAATAAACATTCCACCATTCCATAAGTAATTGCCGCTTGAAACATATTCATTAGCTAATTCTTCATTTGGCTTTTCAACAAACTTTTCAACTTTAACAACTTCACTTTTAATTAATTTATTTCTTTCTTCACTACATTTAATATACCCATAACCTGTTTCTGCTCTAGTAGGTTCCATTCCTAAGGTTATAATTGCATTATTATTATTTTTTATAAAAGTATCAGCTTCTAAAATTATTCTTCTAAACTCTTCCTCATCATTAATTAAATGATCTGATGGTAATACTACCATAGTTAAATCTTTATAATACCTTTTTACTACAAAAGCAGATAAGGCAATACATGGAGTTGTATTTCTTCCTTCTGGCTCAACAATAATATTTCTATCTGGTAGTTCTGGAAGCTGCTTCTTAACTAAATCTACATACATTTCTCCAGTACATACAAATATTCTTTCTATAGGAATAATAGGTTTTATTCTATTTACAGTCATTTGTATCATAGTTTCATCACCTATTAAATTTAGAAATTGCTTAGGTTTTTCTTCCGTTGATAATGGCCAGAAACGCGTCCCCTTTCCTCCAGCCATAATTAAAGCACATAACATTTTCATTCCTCCATCTAACAAACATTCTTATTGCTAACTAATACAAAAAATGCTTCAAATATAAGCTTTAAGTATAATAAAGATTTATATAATTTACATATTTAAAATTAATATTCCTCCGTTATTACTTCTACTCGTAGTCGTAATAATATTCACTTCTACTTACATCTATTCCGTTTAATACCATTCCAATTATATTTGCATTTACTTTTTTTAATAAATCAACAGCATTTTTAACAGATTCTTTCTTTGTTCTCTCAGCTCTAACCACTAATATAGTACCATCTGCCTTTGTAGATAAAATTTGAGAGTCTGTAACAACTTTCAGTGGAGGAGTATCTAATATTATATAATCAAAAGTCTCTTTTAGAGATTCTAGTAAATAACTCATAGCCTTTGATGAAAGCATTTCAGATGGATTAGGAGGTATTTTACCTGATGTTAACAAAAATAAATTTTTATTATACCTATGTGTAACACTAGCTAAATCAGCTTTACCTATCATTACATCTGATAAACCAAGTAAATTTGAAATTTTAAACTTCTTATGCAAGCTTGGTTTTCTTAAATCGCAGTCTATTAACATAATCTTTTTATCTCCTTGAGCCATGCATAATGCTAAATTCCCTGATGTTGTAGACTTCCCTTCTTCTGGTTCTGCACTAGTTACAACTATTACCCTGTACTCCTTGTCAAAAGATGAATATTGTATATTTGTTCTTAATGTTCTATAGCTTTCAGCTACCATAGACTTAGGTTCTTTTTCAACTATAAACATAACTTCCCCCTATGATTCCTTCACTGTAGGTATTATTCCAATTACAGGAATTTCAAATTCTCTTTCTAATTGCTCCTTATTTTTAAATGTATTACCTAAGAATTCTAATAAAAATGCTAGTCCAACAGCTACTATCATTCCTAGTGCAAAAGCTATTGCTATATTCATAATTATATTAGGACTAACAGGTTTTTTTGGTAATTCTACAGCCTCTATAACTTTAATATTTCCATTAGGAACTAATTCCTTAGCTGTTTTTATAAACTCATCAGAAACTCCTTCAATAACAACCTTAGCTTCTTGAGGATTCTTACTCTTATACTTAATTTGTAAAATTTGAGTATCTTCTACTGTAACTACTGTAAGATTTTTTAATATCTCACTTGGTTCTAATTTGAGGCTAATACCTTTTAACCCTCTAGAAAGTAAATCTTTAGTTTTAATAGCTTCAGAATAAGTCTTCATAAGCTTTTGATACATCATAACCTCATCTTGACTATAGCTTTCCTTTTCACTTTCATCCTTACCTATAAAAAACTTTGTACTTGCTTCATATTTAGGTTTAATAATAAAAAAACTTAACGCTGCTGAAGCTATAGTTACTATTAATGTAATTGTTACTATCATTAACCATCTTTTTTTCAGAGCCTCAAATAACTCATCTAACCCCAACTCTCTCTCTTCCAATCTTTTCCCTCCAACTAAAATACCTCTCTATATTGCAGCAATTTATTACAATCAATAAATTACTAAATGAAAGTTTATTAATTTCATAATCATTTATTATTAAAGTTTATATCTTATTACTATTTTTTTACTCAAAATATTATGCCATAATTATCTAGTTCTAAAATAAAAATTATCTTTCTGGTAAAATTTCATTTAAAGATACTGCTGAAAAATATTGTTTTTATAAACATGATGTTCAAAAATTTTTAGCATCATATTTTACTCTTCATTATATTCAGTAGTGTGCAGATTAGAACAAATATTCTTCAAAGATTGAGTTGGAGCAATATATTATTACAATAATAAAAAAATTAAATGCAAACTAAAAGGATTGAGTCCTGTTCAATACAGGATTCAATCCTCATTAGTTATTCATATCTTATCTATTTATTAAATATTTTCAAAAAACTTTTTTATAGTCTCTATTATTAAATTTACTTCTTCTAATTTTAAATCATAATATAATGGTAATCTCAACAACCTTTCACTTTCTTTTGTAGTATAATTATCTTGTCCATTAAATCTTCCAAAGTGTATTCCTGCTTTCGAAGAATGTAATGGGATATAATGAAATACACTCATTATATCCTTTTCTTTTAAATAATTTATTAATTTAGTTCTTTCTTCTAAATTCTTAACTTTAACATAAAACATATGTGCATTATGATTACACTCTTTAGGTATATATGGTAATTCTAAAACCCCTTTATTCTTTAGTTGAGTTAGTCCATCATAATATCTGTTCCAAATATTTAATCTCTTTTCATTTATATTATCAGCTTCTTCTAATTGAGCATAAAGATAAGCTGCATTTAATTCACTTGGTAAAAATGATGATCCTAGATCAACCCACGAATATTTATCTATTTCTCCTCTAAAAAATTTACTTCTATTTGTTCCTTTCTCTCTTATTATTTCTGCTCTTTCAATAAACTTATTATTATTAATTAAAATTGCTCCCCCTTCACCCATAATATAATTTTTTGTTTCATGAAAACTATAGCATCCAATATCTCCAATAGTTCCTAACGCTTTGCCTTTATAAGTAGAAATTACTCCTTGAGCAGCGTCTTCAATTGCATATAAATTATGTTTTTTAGCTATTTCCATAATTTTATCCATTTCACAAGCTACTCCTGCATAGTGTACTGGCACTATAGCTTTCGTTTTTTCTGTAATAGCCGCCTCTATTAAATTTTCATCGATGTTCATGGTGTCTGGTCTTATATCGACAAACACTATTTTTGCTCCTCTTAACACAAATGCATTTACAGTTGATACAAAAGTGTATGACGGTGCAATAATTTCATCTCCTGGATTAATACCACACAATATTGCTGCCATTTCTAATGCATGTGTACATGATGTTGTCAATAACGCTTTTTTCGTCAAAAAATTTTTTTCAAACCATTCGCTACATTTTTTTGTAAATGGACCATCTCCACATAACTTCCTATTTTGTTTTATTGCCTCTGCTAAATATTTTTCCTCTTTTCCCACACAAGGTGGTACATTGAAATTTATCATCAATTATCCCTCACCTCTAATATTATTAATATATTCGATAAATAGTAAGTATTTTTATCGAAAAATAGAACAAAAAATGTTTCAAATATAAATTTTAAGTCCAATAAAAAAACATATCATTTGCATATTTAAATATTCATTATATTCTATCATATTAAATAGTGTTCAAATGAGAACAAATATTTCTTAAATAATGAGCTGAAGCAATATATATTATTACAACGATAAAAAACTAAAAGGATTGAGCCCTGTTCAATACAGGGTTTAATCCTCTCATATTATTACTTACTCTACAATTAAATTGATCCATTTTTCAGAATTATCCATCATATCAAGCATTTCTTTCATTGAATTAAACCTCATTATTATAATACCAATGCATCCATTGGCTCCTATAAATGCTTGAATATGATCATTAATCTCATAATTTAGATGAGTTTCAACAATGTTATCTTTTTTCACTTTTTCATCTATTTTAATTTCTTTTAGAATACCTTCTTTTAAACTATGGATAGCATAATAACTCCAGAATCCATTAGTATCTTTCATTTCTATATCATCGCAATTTTCTCCCATAGCAGATTTTATAGTATATTCAATCATATCTATTCCTGTTGCATACCTTATTACCTGTGGTATAAAATTACCTCCGTTTCTTGGTCCAACCTCCATTAAATATACATTTTCTTCTTTATCTATTCTAATATCAAAGTTATATGCTCCTGACTTCATATTCAATAAACTTAATAGTCTTTGTATTTCATTATGAATTTTTTTATGAATTCTCTTTGGCTGATTATAAGGGAAACTTGCTGATATTGGAACAAATTTATTTAATCCATTACCATCAAAATGATCATTTCCAAAACATCTGAATACTAAATTCCCATCAATTATAAATCCATCTCCAGCAACTTGATATCCATGCTTATCAACAAATTCTTCTATTATAAATCTTTTACTTCTCGAATATAATAACGCATTGTTAATTTGCTTTTCTAAATTATTAAAATCACTTAATTTAGTAACTCCTTTACTTCCAGAAGAGTCTACTGGTTTAATAATAACAGGTAATTTAAAATTTAAAATTTCTTTTCTTGCTTCTTCTATTGAATCATATCCCTTAGCTTTTGGAGTCTTAAAATTATTTTTCTCAAGAAATTCCCTAAATTTATCTTTATTAGTTAATATCTCTACTGATTTATATGGATTTGTTGGCAATCCAAGTTTTTCTGCAACATATGCTGCTGTAGGTGCTGCTGGATCTGAAGCATAAGCTACTATTCCATCTACCTTTTCCTTTCTAGCTATATCCAATATTGTTTCTTTGTCTATGGTACTTACACAATAAAATTTATCTGAATAGTTTTTGCCAGGATTATCTGGCAAATAATCACATAAAATAGTATAGTACCCTCTACTATTGGCATATTCTATTGCAGGTATTTGCTGTGTTGATCCTCCTAATAGTATTATTCTTTTCTCCACTCTTTCCACTTTTCAGAACTCCTTCAAAATATTTTAGTTTTACATATATATTATTTTTTATATTTAAATTTAGCTACTATCATGTTTATTAAAATTATTTGCTGTTAATTCATTATTAATTTCATAACTTCATTAATTTATAAAAATTAAAGCCCTTAACTCTAAAAATTTATTTCATTGAAATGTAGATTGCTATAAAAAAATTACATATCTAACACTTATAGACATTATTTTCAATATGATGTCTATTGTTAAATATGTAATTCAAACCCAATCTTCATATTCGGATTTCTCTTTTCATCTCTATGTGCATCTGAACCAAAAAAGCTATATATTTTATTTTTCAAGAAAATTTCTGCTGTTTTCTTAACTTCTTTTCCGAAGTCTCCTGTTATACTTCCTATATTAAGCTGAAAAAGAAATCCTTCTTTGATAAACTCATTTATTAAAGAAGGATCTGGAGCAATATGTTCTTACAACAATAAAAGAATTAAATTCCAAAGAAATAGGAGGTATCCCTCCTATTTACATCTAAATAAACCTTTTTTAGTTTTTGTTCTTTCTGTAGATTCACTTTTTTTCATTAATATAGAAAAACCTTTTTTGCCTATCTCTTGCATCTCTTTATTTATATACTCTTCTTTTATATTATCTTCAGCTCCAATAAAGCTATAAACACCTTTTTTCTTTAGTACATTTGCTGTTTTTAAAACTTTCTTTCCATATATGCCATTAATACTTGCTAAATCTAACTGTAGCAAACAATCTTCACTTAATAGCTTATCTATATTTTTATTAACATCTACTATTTCTTTAATTTTTTCAGGTCCGACTATAATAGGTGTATAATCTCTTAAATTAAATTCATATATAATTTCAATTAACTCTTTTATAGTATTGCTTTCCTCAATATTTAGTAAAACATATTTGCTATTATTTATACTGCCTATTTTTCCATTAATAAATTCCATAATATTGTCATAGTTATCTCTAATTATATTTGCAGGATATAGCTTTAAAAATACGCCCTTTTCTGTAAAATATAAATTTAAATCATCTACTATTAATTTCACTTCATCTATAGAACTTTTAGATTCTTCATCATAGTAAACTGGAGCAATAATTAATCTATTAATTCCCAAATTGCTTATAGCTTCAATTTTCTCTAATAATTTTGCTTCACTAAAATTATCTTTTATAACTAAATCCTTTAAAATTAAGCTGGCAAACATCCTATCCACCTCTATTTCATATCCTTTTCAATAAGATAAATTATAGGACTTTATTTCTTATTTTACCATAAATTTCATTCTTCAATTTTTTATATAAAACAACAAAAACTTTATATTACTTTAAACAATTATTTAGATAAAGTATATTTTACATAAGGAATTACCATAGATAATAAGTATTATTCTTTATCCCAACATAAGAAATATTACTTCTAAGCCTTAGAACCGCCTCTAGCTTTGACAGTAAATATTATTACTAATCCCATCCTAATAGCTGCTTTTCTATAGCATCATAATCAACTTCTCTACCTGTAAAGTTATGAAATCTTAACTTTCTAGTATCTGATTTATAGGATTTTCCTTTCTGAGAATTACCGACTCCTCCATTGACATTATTCTTTTTAGAAGCAACCTTTTGATTTAAATAAAGCTCAAACTTATCACCAAATAAAGTAAAAGGATTTAGATATTGCTCAAAGTCAGTACCACTCCACTCACTAACCTTTTTATCAATAACAACTTTAAAATCTTCAACTGCAAATCCTTCTCTAAGTCTTGCTGTAATTAAGCCAACTGTCCTTCTGTTAGTAATTCTATAATTTACATTAGCTCTAGCATTTAAATAATTTAATATAAACTCTAACTTATCTTTTATACTTTTTAAATCATTAGTATTTTTAGTAGTTAAGTTATTTAGTAGATTAGTCTTTGTTGTATCATTTGATGAAGATCCCCTATTCATATCCTTAGATAAAGTGTCTTTATTATTTTGATTAGGGTCTTCTGAAATACTTTTATCCTCTTCTTTATAATTAATACTGTTCTTATTAACTTCAGTTAATTTATCTTCCTCATTTTTAATTAACTCTTCGAAATTTACTTGAATACTTTTTTCAGATGGTTCATTGTAGTGCTGACTATAATCTAATATTTCTTCTCTATTAATTATTTCAGTTTTTGAATTAACTGAAATAATATTATCTTTACTATTTGAATTGTTTAAAATAGTCTTTTCATTATTATTTAAATCTATGTTACTAGTTGCTTGTTCTGTCATCTCTCCTATAATATTTGAATTCATATCACTATCATCTTGTCCATCTATTGAATTCATGCAACTAATACCTTCTCCTCTTATTTCCCTTCTATTATTGGAATTTATCTCATTAATAAATTGTCCATTCATTTTCCTACTACTATTCTTACTTTCATGTTCTATATTAATTAATGATCTATTTTCTGAAGTATATAGAAAATCATTAAACTTATCCCCTAAGGTATAATAAGAAAAGGTTCCCCCCTCCTTCTTTGTATAATGAGAAAGAAGACCTAAATCTCTTAATTTAAGCATCCTCATCATAATAGTTCTCTTACCTAGACCTAAGAAAGGCATTTCTTCAGAAATATTTTTATAGCTTATCCAATAGTACTTAACTCCATCAACCTCTTCATAATTCATCTTTCCACTTTTCATAAAATCTTGAAAAAATCTAAGAATAGCTAAATCCTTAACATCTAATTCGAACTCCATAATCTTTTTAACTGAAAACCCTAAAAATGAAAATTGCATATTACATCCTCCTAAACATAATTTAAAATACGTTGTCATTAATTAAGTATCCAGTTTTTATGGAAATTGAGAAAAATAAATAAGATAATTAAAGAACTCGTGTCTATCGAGTAAACTTTACCAATGCTATCCACATTTGAAGATACCGTTTTAAGTCTTAAATGACAAAATTAAAAGTCACCTAAGAATATTTTAATACTCCTAGGTGACTTGGATAAGAAATAAATCTTATCTAAATGTCATTGCTTTTCTACCTGGTATTTTTATTTAAGTTAATACGCAATAGTTATCAAGTTTAGAATTATATTATAAAAAGACTATCATTATACTAATCTAAATATTTTTTTAATATATTTGCAAATATACTGAACTATAAGTGCTAATAAAATCATTATTGGGAACAGCAAAACAACATAAATACTACTTCTTACACTTTGCTCTTTAAACGCTACTTTAAGTACTATTAAATGCACCAAATACATTTCAAAAGAAATGTTATTTATGAAAGTAATTACTTTTGAATTTAATTTAAATTTCAATAAAAGTAACGTAATTAATGTTATGAATACAATTGGAGTAATATATTGTATATCCCAATATTTTTTATGAAGTAAAAACATACATATACCGAAAAAGGCTAATAAAATAATTAACTTAATTGTATATCTCTTTTGATACATTTCATATATTCTATCTTTATATATTGCGAAAATAATTCCAATTGTAAAACATATAGAAGTGTTATACCACCAAGAGCCCCTATTAAATTTTTTGCACAAGATAATATAAACTATTGTTGAAATAATTATAAAAACAATCCCTGTTTTGCCTTTAAAAAACTTAAAAGCAATATAGAAAGAAAAATACATAAATATCATAACTGCAACAAACCATAATTCTCTTTCATTCGCAAATCTAAAACTTATTGAAGATATTAACACATCTCGTATCCCATATCTCGTATTTAAAAATAAGTTATTTATTGCAGTAACAACAATATTTGATACGAAAAATACCAAATACAGGTTCAGTATTTTTCTCCAGAAGCCTTTCAAATAGTTTTCTTTTTTTAAATACTGAACCATTAATCCATATCCAGCTACAAATAAAAAAATTGATACTGCTAAAAAACCAGCATTTCTAAATATATTATAATATGTATTATGCTTACTAGAAAACAGTGCAATATGATGGAAAATAACAATTAATACTGATAGCCCTTTTAAGCAATCAGTACTTTGTTTATCTAAATATTCATTGACTTCTACATTTGTTACCTTACTTTTTTTAGAAACAATAAATATAATAGCCCCTATAAACAAAAAAATCCAATAGTAGTTAATTAAATTAATTCTCATTTTTCCTCCTTTTTATTCCTATTATACATAAAAATCAACAATTAATATCATATTCAATTATTACCAGAACTTAAACTCTAACCACAGAATATAATAGGCACCATTTTAGATTTAAAATATGAAAATTAGCAACTGTTATCTATTCTATCTTTAAAGATATTATTTAGAACTGAAAATAAATAAATGAGTTATATGTTGATGCTACTGCATAAACTATACTTATAGAAAATAACAATATTATTAAAATTCTTTCTACATTTGAAAAAAAAATTTTATTTTTAATTTTATCTGTAAATTTATAGATAGGAGTGCATGCTATAATACCTATAATCCATTCAAATTTATACTCTATTAAATACCTCATTATTACATCATAAGAAACTTTATTAAAATTAAAACTAAACATAATATTTATATACTATAATGCATATTCTAATTTGCTTGATCTAAAGAATACCCAGCCAACCATTATTAATATTATAGAATAAATATGTTTAATAAAATTAGGTAGTTTGTCCAACATTTTTCCATATACATATTTTTCTAGTGTTATTACCACTCCATAATAAACACCCCATACTATAAAATTCCACGCTGAGCCATGCCAAAATTCTGTTAATAACCATACTACAAATGTGTTAATAATATGTCTTAATACAGGAACTCTATTTTCTCCCAAAGGTATATATACATAATCTCTAAAGAAAGAACTTAATGAAATGTGCCATCTTCTCCAAAATTCAGTAATAGATTTAGATATGTATAGATAATTAAAGTTTTCTAAAAAGTCAAACTCAAACATCTTCCCTATGCCTATAACCATGTCTGAATACCCTGAAAAATCAAAATTAATCTGTAATGTATAAGCTATAATACCTATCCATGCAAATCCAAAATTTAAATATTCAATTTTTAATGTAAAAATACTATCTGCTACTGCAGCAAAAGTGTTTGATAGTATAACTTTTTTTCCTATTCCAAAAACAAATCTCTTTATCCCTTCTTCAAATTTATCAGAACTCTCTTCTCTTTTTACTATTTGTTTATCAATATCTAAGTATCTAGATATTGGACCTGCTGTTACTTGTGGAAAAAATTATATATATATCATCATATTTAAAGGATTTTTTCTAAAAATACTACTATTCCTATATACATCAACCACATAGCTAATTCCTTTAAATGTATAAAAAGAAATTCCTATAGGCATTATAATTTTACTTATAGTTATATCGGAAGAAAAAACAGTATTTAAATTCTCTATAAAGAAATTCATATATTTATAATATCCTAGTAAAGCAATGTTAACTATTACTGTAATAATTAATATTATTTTAGAATAATTCAACTTTCCTTTAACTATTCTATTTATTAGAAATGCACCAATATAATTTATTGATATAGATATACGAAGTATATATAGATAATTTATTCCTAAATAACCATAGAAAAAGAATCGTGTCCATCTTCATAAAAAGCTGGATATTTATCATCATACATATTTCCTTTATGAGGTATATATAAATAATATAAATCTCCACTATAACTTTTTACTATGTCATCTATTGTTTGTAATGCTTTGAGAACCTTATCTCCACTACTTTCTACATTTTCATTTTCAGAAACACAGTTTTTGTATGGTAATAAGTATCCATCTTCGCCTATTACAACATCCTATATTTTTTTCTTATCTAATAGATTTAATTGAATAGACGAATATGCCCTCTAATAGTGTCTCTTTCATATAATTGATCTGCGAAATATTTTTCATAATTCTTAAAAAATTCCCCATTAAATAATGTTAATCTATCAATCTTAGGCGATTGAGCTAATTTCCTATTTTCTATAACAGACTTTTCTCTATCTTTATCAATTGCAGTAAAAACATGGACTATGAATATTATAGATAAAATAACCCTATAAAAATCTTCTGGTTAACCTTAGCTATTTTAGCCACTTTTTACAACTCCCCTCATCTAGTAGTATAATTTCCCTATAAATTCTACCAGATATATGATAACACTTCAATAATTGTTAATATTACAACTCTATTAAACCAATATTCTCCAACCACTCAATCTAGTAGCATCATCCATTATGTTATATTTTTCTTTAGAATTCCCTAAATTAATTATCAACTGATTAAACGTATTCTAGATGTTGTCCCCTCTATACCTAGAAAACTATTATTGCATTGCTCTATTTCCACTGAAGTTTTCACCACTATTTATTCATTTATTATCTTTAATAAAGCATCTCCATACTTTTCAATCTTTATATCACCAAAGCCTGATACTTCTTTTAGCTCAACTTTATTTTTAGATACATTAGCCCTATTAGTACCTTCATTAATATTAGTCTTGTTACTTTTTTGAATATTAATATTAGTATCATCTTCATTAGCATCATTGTTGATGTCAATACTAATATTATTAACATCCATCGAATTATTTAAATCCATACTTTCACTTTTAGAAGAATTAAATTCTTCTAAAAGCTCCCTATACTTCTTTGAAAAACTTGGCTTATCTCCTCTATGAAGCTTAAGAAAGCTTTCTGCTCTTTTTTTAAATCTTCATCATTTAATGCTTGAAGATCTGCATCTGCATTGGATTTCTTAATAAAGTCAATTAATTGATCTGTCCTAATGACTTTATCCTTTACTTCTTTCTTCGCAAATTTATAATTTAAATATGTTCTAGCATTAGCTAGTACAACTATAGATTTATAATTTTCATCAAAGAATTTTTCTACTAACATCTTCATTATTATGTTACTCTTGCTTTCTTTCTTAATTCTCTTTATAACATCCAAATGTCTTTGATTTTGAGTTATAGGAAAATAAATACCTTCTTTAATATATCTTCCTTTAAAATTAAAAGTTCTTATAAAGTTACCTTGCGAATCAATTTCTATGTTCCCAATTAAATTTTTACACTCTATTATAAAGGTTGTTTTTCTAGTAACTAAAATATAATCAATTTGAGCTGATAACTCATCTATCTTTAAAGTAATACCATGTAATACATACATCAGCATATCACTATTCTTTAGTTCATAAGCTATATTTTTCTCTCAAATTCTCCCATAGTGGCTATCTTTAGTTCTTTCTCAAGCTTATATTTAAAACTACCTTGAGCCTTACTATATAACTCTTGTAGTTTTGAGATATAAACTTTAAGTTCACCTTCTTCTTTAAGAAAAATCGATTTGTCCAATTTCTTAAATAAAACCTTAAGATACCTCACTGACATATATAAAATATGCCTATCTATAAATTTATAGATAGACATATTTTATAATGAAATTTATTATTTCTATAATCTCCAATAAACAAAATTATTTTTATCAATGCTACTTTTATCGATTATACCTTTAATATCAATAAACACATTTTTCTCATCACACTCTTTTGTAACTGCGACTTCATCTAGTTCTCTAGAAGCTAAATAGAATTTATTAAAATCACTGATTTTCATTTCTCTATATTCGCTATGTGATACTGCTAAAATAATAGCATCCATACATCTAATATTATCCACTTCCTCTAAAGTATATCCATACTCTTCTTCAAATTCATTTTTATCTGCAACTGGATCTACTATAATTGGATTTATTTCATATTCTTTTAATCCATTTATTATATCAATAACTTTAGTGTTTCTAGTATCTGGACAGTCTTCCTTAAAAGTCACTCCAAGTACTGCTACTTTAGCACCTTTTACTCTTTTATTTGCTTTTATTAAACTCTTCACCGTATTTTCTACTACATATTTAGCCATTCCATCATTTATTTCTCTCCCTGATGCAATCACGTTAGAATCTACTCCAATTTCTTTTGCTTTATGAATTAAATAGTAAGGATCTACTCCTATGCAATGTCCACCTACTAGCCCTGGATTCATCTTTATAAAGTTCCACTTGCTACCTGCTGCATCAATTACAGCCTTAGTATCAATCCCCATTTTATTAAAAATCATAGAAAGTTCATTTACAAAAGAAATCATAACATCTCTTTGGCAATTCTCAATTAATTTAGCAGCCTCAGCAACCTTTATACTTTCAGCTCTGTAAACGCCAGCTTCTATTACTAATTCATATGTTTTGGCAACCGTTTCTAAAGTTTCTTCATCCATTCCAGAAACTATTTTAACTATATTCTCTAGTCTATGAACTTTATCACCAGGATTTATTCTTTCTGGTGAATAAGCTACTTTAAAATCTTGTCCGCATTTTAAACCTGACTCTTTTTCTAAGATAGGAACACATATGTCTTCAGTAACACCAGGATATACTGTTGATTCATATACTACTATAGATCCTTTAGTGAGATTTCTTCCTAAAATCTCACTTGATTTTTTTACTGGTGTTAAATCTGGTGTTTTATCTTCATTAGTTGGTGTTGGCACAGCAACAATATGAAAATTACATTCTTTTAATTTACTTTCATCGTTAGTGAAAATGACTGTTGAATTTTTAACTGCCTTATCACCGACTTCATTAGTTGGATCTATTCCTGATTTATATGTCTTAATTTTTTCACTATTAATATCAAACCCAATAACATCAAGCTTTTTCCCAAAAGCTATAGCTAATGGTAACCCTACATAACCTAGTCCTACTACAGATAATCTTAATTTCAATTTAATTCCCCTCATTTTACACTTTAATATATTTATCTTTCTTTATTATTTTTCCATCCAAATATTCTTTCATATATAATAATTTATTGTTTTTCATCTCATTATAATCTTTTTCATTTCTTTTATTAATAGTTTTAGCTGGATTTCCTCCTACAACTTCTAACGGATTCACATCTCTTGTAACCACAGATCCCATAGCTATTATAGCTCCTTCTCCTATTGTTATTCCTGGGATAATAGTAGAATTAGCACCGATCCATACATTATCCTCAATTACAACTTTCTTACATAATTGAATTTCATCAAATGGAATCATATTAGCGTTTTTATAATTGTGATCTACACTCCATATTGTAACATTAGGTCCTAATACTACATTGTTTCCAATAACTACTCCCCCATAGCAATTCATCTTACAATTTGCTCCTAGATGAACATAATCCCCTATCTGTAATCTATTTATCGAACCTATCTCTAAATCACCTTCAATTGAAATATTAGAATTAATTTTTCTTAATGTTTTTCTTGTAATCCATTGATTATATATATTTCTCATCTTTTTTTCTTACCTTTAATTTCATTATATATTGTTTCACACTATCTAGTAATAT
>NZ_JAWGSV010000032.1:0-19264 GCF_032552055.1 Clostridium sp.
TCTTAAAATTTCACTAATATCTTTATCATCTTCAATAATTAAAATATTTTCTCTCATTTATCTCACCTATTACCCCTTTATAATTCAATTATCAACTAAAAATGTTAATAAACATTATCATTATGTTTCCGACTTGTAAACATAGCATTATATAAAAAATTTATAAACTATAAATCCTATTACTAAAATCCAGAATATTATTATTGGTAATCCATAAATTAATCTTATAGGTTTTCCATCCTTCCATATCTCATTAGCTTTTTCTTCACATTCTTTCATAACTCCCTCTGGAATTAACTTAAAAGAAATATAAATTAATAATGGAAGGATAATTAAATCATCTAAGTATCCTAATATAGGAATAAAATCTGGTATCAAATCTATTGGAGATAATGCATATCCTACAGTCATTGCTGCAAAAACTTTAGCTATTATTGGAGTATTTTCATTTTTATAAGCTAAATAGACTACCTTTATCTTAAGTTTTATCGCCTTTATTATTTCAGATATTTTCATATTACACTCCTAGTAATTTATATTTTTATTATACTATAGGAACTTGTTTTCATGGAAATATATTACCAAACAAATCATCTCTTTCTCTGAAATTTAGGACAATACTATTAGATTTTTACATAAAATTTGATTAAATCATAATAGCTTATTTTATTAAACTAAAAAAGATTCTTAATGTTTATGATATTAGCATCCTTTCTTAAATTTATAATTTCTATAATAAATTCTCAAGAATATATTTCTTGAGAATTTTAATTACTTATTTTTTTAATTCTTCATTAATACAAGTTATTGCTGTATCTATATCAATTTCATCTCTTATCATTTTCCCAAGATATTTTCCTAATATTTCATCATATAACTTAATGTTAATATCTAATTTATTAGGATCATTAAGTAAACCTCTTACACGACTCTGAGCATAGCTCTCTAAAACATTGCTTTTCCATGGATATAATCCATCTAAATCCTTATTTAGATAAAATGGTTTTCTGCTCGATATTCCTGAAAGTACTGAAAAAGGATTAGATATTCTTCTTCCACATGCCCACATAATGAAATCAAGAGCTATTTTTTTTGTTTTACTACTACTATTTAATCCAAGTCCCCACCCTCCAAGAACTGGAGATTTTCCTGGTATCATCGCACTTCCTATATTACCTGCAACCTTAGAATTCATAGAATCATTAATTCCGAATGCATAAGAATCATATAGAACTGCCATAGCTACTTCTCCACTTTTAAATATATCTGCTATGTCTTCCCAACTTTCTATTACTCTTTCATTTATGATATACTTAAAGCTTTTTTTGTAATCTTCTAAAGCTATTTTTACTATATCAGAATTTAAATCTAATTTATTATCATCTATAATTCTTCCTTCATATGACCATAATCTATTAAGAAATTCAATACTATTATATATATTACCTTGATTTATTAATGCTGTACCATATTGAACTGGTGATTTATCATTATACTTTTTTGTAAAAAACTCCGCAATTCTATTAAATTCATCCCAATTTGAAGGTATATTTAGCTCATGTCCATACCTTCTATAAAATTGAAGTTTTATTGCCTTATCTTCAAATAAATCCTTTTGATAAAACAGAAGTTGTGTTCCTGTTAAAAAAGGTAATCCATACAATTTCCCTTTATAAACTCCATACTTATCTACTATATTATCTATAAAATCAAAGAAATATTCCAAATTATTTTTTCTTATATCTGATATGTCCTCTAATGAATTTATTTCTGCTAATGTTTCCTTCCAAATCACATCATACATAAAAACATCAATTTCACTTTCTTTTAATTCCTTAGGATTTGATACAAGCTTCCATAAGTCTCTGTATTTCATAATTTTATATTCAATTTTAATGCCCTTTTCTATCTCATATACCTTTGATAACTTCTTAAGAACATCAGCTGTTTCAGCATTCAATATAGCTACCCTAAGTATATTACCTTCTTCCGTATAATATTTGCCTCCATTATAAAACGCCTTATCTATTACTTTAAATTTAGCTTTTACTGCTTTTATATTAGTTTCACTTACTCCTTTTAAACTGATACTTTCAATAATCCTTTTGGAAACTAAATGTCCAATTTCATAATTCGATACCTCTATCAATGCATCAAATACATTGTCGTCCTCAATCCAATTCTCTGTTTTTATACACACTTTATGTATTTTTTTATCTGTTTCAAATACCTCTATTACCTTTTCTACTCCTTTTGCTAACATATAACTACCAATTATAATTACATCTAATTCATTTTTATACATCATTTCAAAAGCAGCTTTGTATCCACTTTCAGCACTATAATCTCCTACAAATTTATATATTATTTCTATTCCTGTTTTACTTATTAAATTCTGAAGCTTCTCTCTATTTATAACTCCTTTTTCTAAAATAATGCCAACTCTTTTAAAACTTAAACTTCTACACCACTCAAAACACTCCATAAATGCAGGCTCATAGTTTGCTTGAATTACATTTATACTATTTTCTAGCTGAACAGCATTATTCATTAATACAACTGGAATCTTAAGTTTTTTCAACTTATCTATCCACTTTTTCTTTTTTACTGAAGTTTTTACTATAATACCGTCAACCCCTAATTGAATAAAATAATCTATATATTTATTTTCTAAAACTTCATTATTATCTGTAGTTTTTATCACAATACTGTACCCATAACTACGTAGTTCTTTTTCAATTGCAGCAAACATTAACTGAATACTTCTATCTTCTATATTATTTACAATCAACCCAATAAGATTAGTTGAGGAGCTCTTAAGACTTCTTGCCTTAGCATCTGGTATAAAGCCTAATTCCTTAATAACTTTCTCTACTTTATTGATAAGTTCTACATTATTTGTTTTGCCATTAATAACATTTGAAACAGTTCCTACTGATACACCTGCAACATTTGCCACATCCTTAATTGTAGCCATTTTATTCACCTCATTATGTCTGCCTATTATTTATTTCTATAATTTGTTACCATTAATATATCATACAATAATGTAAACCACCATAACATGCCATCATGATTTTCATATATAAACTTTCTTAATGAAAACTAACTATTTTGTGTATATTAAAGCTAGATAAATATCCATGCCATATATTTATCTAGTACAAAGAGCAGACAAATTCATGCCCACTCTTTGTAAATATGGTTAATACATTCTATTAAAATCCAACTTTTCTCAACGTATCATCAACGTACTTTTTAGCTCTTGGAATATCGCTTTCATCTAAATGTTCTATAATAAGTGGAATATTAGGATGATTTTTAGCAAGTCTTTCTAAGTAAAGTTCATAATTTAATACGCCTAATCCAGCTGCTGGTAATTCTACTGCTCCTGCCCCTCTAAAACTGTTATGCTCTGCTGAACCGCCACCAAATTTTTCTCCTTGATTTATAGCTCTCTTACAATCTTTTGCATGAGCAATTTTTATTTTGTCATCAAGAACATAAAAAATCTTTTCAATTGTCTCATCTACGTTATCAATATTAGACTCATCATAAAAATTAGTTGGATCTAATAGAAGTCCTAATCCAGGATGATTTACTTCTTGAAGTAATCTTGCAACTTGTTCTACAGATCCTACTATATTATTTACATAGTTTTCAATTAAAAATACTGAATCATGCTCATATGCAAACTTTGCAATATCAATTGCTATTTTTTTAAATTCTTGATATGCTTCTTCTGTAGAATTTTTCTCATCATATAGCCAATCACTTTCTAAGTTATACGTGCCAGTTTCACTTACTACATAAGGGGTTCCAAAGTCCCTAGCATGTCTTAGAATTTCTTTTACATAATTTATATTTTTTTCTCTTTGTACTGGGTCTGGATGTACTAAATTAGTATAAGCTGAAATAGCCACTATAGGAATATTAGCATCACGAAAAGCGTCACGAACTTTATTAGCTTTTTCTTTTGTAATATTTCCTCTACTAAGATCAATATCTTTGAATTCTAAATCTAGTTGTACACAACTCATTCCATCTTTTTTAGATTTTTCTATTGTTTCCTCTAAAGTATAAGGGTAATAACCAGTAAAAATACCAACTGAAATCATATTAATTCTCCTTTTCTAATATTTCTGATAGATATACTGTTCTTTCTTCTTTTATAGATTTATAACATGCTTCAATACACGCAAGTGTCTTAATACTGTCTTCTGCACTAATTTCTGGTTCAGTTCCATTTTCTATAGCACATAAGAGGTTTGACATTGTTCCAACAAAAGCATCTGGAAACCATTGTGTTTCCCACTTAGGCTCTATCCATTGATTAGGATAACCTTTACATGTCAACCGTAAAGTACTTCCAGCAAATTCTGGTTCTCTTTTATGCCAACCAAAATCTCCTTCTGCAAAGCCATCAATTCCCTCTACTCTCCAATTAATATAATTGTTCTTCTTACAAGGTTCTTCAGGCCATGACCATACATCATCTAAACTTGTTGCCATCATTTCATCATCGTATTTAAAAGTATACTGAACAATTCCATCTGTATGTTCAAATTTAGTTCTAGGATCTGTACGACAAATGGCTGTAACTTTTGTTGGGTCTCCAAATAAATAACGGAATATATCTATGTGATGAATACCCATAGCATAAATCTCAAGCTTTTTATAATCCTTTAAGAAAGCCTGCCAATCAGGTATTGCTCTCATATCAATACTAGCTATTACTGGTTTTCCAATTAATTTATTGTCTAATATATATTTTAGAGCTCTCATAGATTGGTCATATCTCATATTAGAATTTACAGCAATCGGAATACCTGATTCTTTACCTAACCTAACAATCTCTCTGCTTTCCTCTACAGACATTGCTATAGGTTTTTGACATAAGATACCCTTTATATGCTTCTTTGTACATATATATTTAACAATATCAATTTGAACATGTGGCGGTACTGCTATATCTATAATCTCTATTTCTGGATCGTCCACAAGATCATGCCAATCACTATAAACCTTTTGAATCTTATGAATATTAGCTACTTCTTTACTTTGCTCTATATCTAAAGAAGTAATTGCATATGGGTTAAACCCTGCCTTTCTATAAGCAACTAAATGGCAATTTCTAACTATAAAACCTGCTCCAATGACTCCAATTTTATAATCTTTCTTCTTCGGCATTATTGGTAAGGTAGCTTGTTCTAACTTTTCTTTTATATTCACCATAAATCCCACCCTTTTTAAACTAAATATAGATGATTAAACCATTGAAAATGTTTACTTAAACTAATATATTGACCTACTAATTTTAACCCAAATAAATTGTTATGAAGGTTATTAATTTAATATAATTACTCAATTATATTATAATTCTGGAACTTCATTATTACTAATCCTTTTTCGTCTTTCTACATAAGTATCTAAAATACTAATATCCTCTTCGGTAAACCAGGCAAATGGATCAGTACTACAAGTAAGTGCAAAGTTAGCCCATGCATTTAATGATCCTGATCTAATAACCACTTTAGCTTTAGGTGAAATATTTTCAACTAAATCCTCATGAGTAGTTCCATTAAAAATTGCTCCTGATCCAGTATAAATATTTTGAATTTCTTTATACAATGTTGGATGATGAGTTTTTACTTCTGTTGCAAAAGTTACTTCTTCTACAAATATTTCCTTACGGAGCATTTTTAAAATTTCGAGTATATCTACCTGCCCAGCATAAAATCCTAAATCTATTCTATTTGCACATTTGTCAATAGGAAAACCAGCATCTGTAACTAATATGATATCAGTATGGCCACAAGTAGCTAATGCTTTTGCTAATTCAGGATGTAAAATTCTATTAGGTCTCACTTAAACATCACTCTCCTTTTGATAAAAATTAATAAATTTCGCTACTTCATCAGCTGTATGATAAGAAGGTATAGTTTCCCATTTAGTGCAACAAAGAGCTGATACTGCATTGGCATAATTAACTCCCTCTTCAATTGACTTTCCCTTTGCTAAGGATGCAGCTAAAGAAGCATTAAAGCAATCCCCAGCTCCATTAGAATCCACAACTTCAATCTTATATGATTCAACACTATAAGAACCTTCTTTTGTAAATACTTCTGAACCTTTATCACCCAATGTCATAACAACTGTCTTACAACCTGTTTTTAATAATATCTCAGCTACTTCTCTATTAGATAAAGAAGATTCTAAAGATACTCCTGCAGCGATTCTAGCCTCAGTTTCATTAGGTGTTAATATATCTATGAAGTTTAAATCATATTCTATAAGTTTCACTGCTGGTGCTGGATTTAAAATTGTGATTTTATTCCTTTCCTTCCCCTTCTCTAATGCATATAATGCTGTTTCCATAGGTATTTCAAGTTGAACTAGTATAACATCTGAATGATTAATTAAGTTAATTCCATTATCAATGTCATTTTTCTCGAATAAATTATTTGCTCCAGGTGCAACTACTATAAGATTTTTCGCATTAACATCCTTTATTATAAAACCTATACCTGTTGAATCTTTATCTGTTATTCTAAGACCTGATATATCAATATTTTCTTTTTCCATAAGAGTAATAAATTCTTGTCCATAAAAATCTTTTCCTACTACTCCAATGTAACTTACATCTACACCTAATCTAGCTGCCTGTACAGCCATGTCAGAACCTTTTCCGCCAAAGGTCTCTCTATAATCTCTACCAATTAATGTTTCACCAACTATAGGGATACGATCTGCAGTCATAACTAAAGCTTTTGCATAACTTCCTATAATACAAACCCTCATTTATCATTCTCCCCTTTCCATTAATAAGAACGTTCCTATTTTAATTAATATGCATTAGAGTCTCCAATAAGTCCGTCAACAATCGCAGGCCCCGAGCTTGTACCTACTAATTCTGCCCCTGCTTCGAATAATATCCTCATCTTATCTAGTGAATTTACTTTCCCTGATACTTTTACTCTACAAGGTGGTAATATATTTTCTTTTAAAATTTTAACATCATCGACAGTTGCTTCACATCCTCCAATTCCCCATCCACTTGATTGCTTAACCCAATCTATTCCAGCTTCGTACGCTAATTTTGTTGCCTTGATTTTTTGTTCATTATTTAGAAATCCGAATTCTAACATGGATTTTACAATTACTCCATTAGCATGAGCTAAATCTGTAATTTCTTTCATTTCTTTAAAATACTCAATTTCATAACCGCCTATAAGCAAACCTGGATTAGGAGGAAAATCAAATTGATCAACGCCTTCTTTAATCATCTCTTTTAAAGCTGCAAGTTTCATACTTAATGTATCATTTGCCTGAGGAAAATTCAGAGTAGAAGCTACCTCTATTTCTGTACCTTTTAATACTTCTTTTGCAAGTTTTATATAGCATGGTGCAATCATAGCTGCCTGAAAATTATATTGCATGCAGATATCTAAATGCTTTATTAATCCTTCCTTAGTTAAGTTAGGATTAACATTAGTAAACTGAATAGCTTTTGCTACTTGTCTCTTATCATTGAAATCAATCATTTTTATCTCTCCTTAAAAATATTCTTGTGAATCGTTTCATGAATCTATATATAGGATAGCACTTTTTAAAATATTAATCAATAATTTTCCTTATTTTTCTTTTTTTATTTATTACAACCTAAAACCTTTATATCCAAAGATTTAACATATAATATTTAAAATAAAAAATGTATCTTATAATACTCAAATTATAAGATACATTCTAAAATTTATTTATATATCATTTACATCAAAAGATATCCTTATATTTCTATTTTTAGGTTCTAACATTGTCATTTTCACACCTGCTGAGCTAAACATCCTTTTAGATGCCTTAACTATATCAGTATCTGCATATTTGTCAGATAAATATACAACTTCCTTAATTCCTGATTGAATTATTGCCTTTGCACATTCATTACATGGGAATAATGCTACATATATTTTTGCTCCTACCAGGTTAGTCCCCCTACTATTTAGTATTGCATTTAATTCTGCATGAACTACATAAGGGTATTTTGTTTCAAGCATATCACCTTCTCTGCTCCATGGGAATTCGTCATCAGAGCAACCTCGTGGAAGACCATTATATCCTTGACTTAAAATTTTATTATCATTATCTACAATACATGCTCCAACTTGAGTACTAGGATCTTTACTTCTCATCCCAGCTAAAATAGCAACACCCATAAAATATTCATCCCAAGATATGTAATCTCTTCTTTTCATTGAAATCCCCCTTAATTTTATGTATATTATGTAATATTTATTATATTATACCTTATTAATTTTAAAAGTAAAATTAATAGCTTTGAAACAATTACTCTAAGTTAATATTTTCCTAATAAATTATAGAAATACAGTATTCTTACACTTTCTACTTAAACAAATAAAGCTATTGCACATTAAAAACTACTGCTTAATATTAGTACAGATTTATTCAAATAAAAAAATATCTACTTTAACTACTTTTCTATTACTGTAGTTAAAATAGATATTAATATTAAAATTTTCTAAACCTTTGGTATCGTTCTTCAAGAAGCTCTTCCTTTGTCTTACTACTTAAAATCTTTAATTCATTAATAAGTTCCTCTTTTATAGCTATTGCTATTAAATCTAAACTTTTATGAGCTCCACCCTTTGGTTCTTTTATTATTTTTTCTATTACCCCTTTTTCATATAAGTCATAAGCAGTAATACCCATGATTTCTGCAACTTCTTTTGACTTACTAGGGTCCTTCAATAAAATAGAAGCAAATCCTTCTGGTGACAATATAGAGTAAACCGAATTTTCCAGCATCCATACCCTATCTCCACAAGCTAAAGCTAAAGCTCCTCCACTACCACCTTCTCCTATAATTATAGAAATTATAGGAACCTTAATTTGCGCTATCTCAATTAAGTTCTTAGCAATAGCTTCTCCTTGACCTCTTTCCTCTGCCCCTACACCACAGTAAGCTCCAGAAGTATTAATAAAGCATACTATTGGCCTATTAAACTTTTCAGCTTGCTTCATTAATCTTAGGGCTTTTCTATATCCTTCTGGATGAGGTGACCCAAAGTTTCTATCCATATTTTCCTTTAAATCTTTACCTTTTTGAATTCCAATAATAGTAACAGGGCTGTTATTTAAAAGACCTATTCCTCCTACTATGGACTTATCATCCTTAAAAAGTCTATCTCCATGTAGCTCAAAGAAGTTTGTAAATATTTTGTCAATATAATCTAAAGTAGTTGGTCTTTCTACCATTCTTGCAATAACTAATCTATCATATGCTTTAATATTCTTCATTAAGCTACACCTCCTTAACTTCATGAAATTTAAGAAGCGTTGCAATAGCTATTTTTAGATTTTCTCTCTTTACTATACTATCTATAAACCCATTTTCTAATAAAAACTCTGCACTTTGGAAATCATCAGGTAGCTTTTGTTTAATAGTACCTTCAATGACTCTTCTACCTGCAAAACCTATTAAGGCATTAGGTTCTGATAATATTATATCTCCAAGCATTGCAAAACTAGCAGTTACACCACCTGTTGTTGGATCAGTTAAAACTGTAATGTATAAAAGTCCACTATCACTATGCTTTGATAATGCACTACTTACTTTCGCCATTTGCATTAAAGATAATATCCCTTCTTGCATTCTAGCTCCACCTGAAGCAGTAAATATTATTACTGGTAATTTTCTTTTTGTAGCTTCTTCAACAGCTAAGGTTATTTTTTCACCTACAACTGTTCCCATACTACCCATTAAAAACTTAGAATCCATAACTGCAATTATAATTTTATTACCAGCTATCTCACCTTCACCAGTTACTACTGCTTCAGAAGTTCCGCTCTTCTCTTCATTTTCTTTTAATTTCTCTTCATAGTTTGGAAAATCCATTGGATTTCTGGACTTCATATACTTATTAAATTCTTTAAAGGTTCCTTTATCACATATTTGCGCTATTCTTTCATAGCTACCTAGTCTAAAGTAATGATTACAGCTAGTGCATATATTTAAGTTTTCCTCTAAAGCCTTTTTATATAGTATCTTCCCACATTTATTACACTTTATCCAAGTTCCATCTGGAACTACTGGTACATCTTTTTCTTCTACTTGAGTTATATTAATAACTCCGTACTGTCTTTTCTTAAAAATCCCCATATTATTTCACCAACTATAAATTAAATTCTTTGCTTATAAAACTTGTATCAAAGTCTCCTAAGCGAAATTTCTCATTATTTAAAATATCTATTTGAAAATCTATATTATTGTCAATTCCTTCAATTACAAACTCATCAAGGGCTCTTAGCATTTTATTAATAGCTTCTTCCCTATCTTTACCATATGCAATAAGCTTTGCTATCATCGAATCATATGTTGGAGGTATTTTATATCCTGTAAAAACAGCTGTATCTACCCTTATCCCATTTCCCCCTGGAAGATTTAAAAATTTAATTTTTCCTGGTGAAGGAATAAATCCTTTTTTAGGATTTTCAGCATTTATTCTACATTCAATTGCATGACCTTTTATACATACTTCTTCTTGTGAAAAACTTAAATCACTACCATTTGCAATTTTAATTTGCTCTTTTACTATGTCTACGGAAGTTATCATCTCTGTAACAGGATGCTCAACTTGAATTCTAGTATTCATTTCCATAAAGTAAAAGCTTCCATACTTATCTACTAAGAACTCTATAGTTCCTGCATTATAATAATTAACTGCTTTTGCAGCTCTTATTGCCGCTTTACCCATCTCTTCTCTAAGCTCACTACTTATTATAGATGAAGGGGCCTCTTCTAATACTTTTTGATTTCTTCTTTGAACTGTACAATCTCTCTCACCAAGATGTACTATATTCCCATTCTCATCTCCTAGAATTTGAAACTCTATATGTCTAGGATTAACTATGAACTTTTCCATATATATTGTGTCATCACCAAAATTAGCCATTGCTTCAGATTTAGCTGTAAAGAATGCATTTTCTAATTCACCTTTGCTATGAACTATTCTAATTCCTTTACCTCCACCACCTAAAGCAGCCTTAACCATTACTGGATAACCTATCTTTTCTGCTTCAATATAAGCATCTTCTATATTTTCGACTATGCCATCACTACCAGGTATTACTGGCACATTAGCCTTCTTCATAATTTCTCTAGCCCTAGACTTATCACCCATTATACTTATAGTCTTACTGGATGGACCTATAAATTTTATATTGCATTCTTCACATATAGCTGCAAACTCTGCATTTTCTGATAAAAATCCAAATCCAGGGTGAATAGCATTGCATTTTGTTATTACTGCAGCACTAATTATGTTACTAACATTTAAATATGAGTCCTTTGATTTAGGCTTTCCAACACAAATAGCTTCATCTGCTAACTCAGTATGCATAGCATCTTTATCAGCTTCTGAGTAAATAGCTACTGTCTGTATACCAAGCTCTTTACAAGCCCTTATTATTCTTACTGCTATTTCACCTCTATTGGCTATTAAGACCTTTCTAATCATAAAACACCTCTTTATTATCCAACCATAAAGGTTAGTTCCGCTTCACAGACCTTTTTATCATCTACATAAGCAATTCCTTTTCCTATTCCTGCAATGCCTCTTATTTTAGTAAGTTCAACTTCTAATCTTAAAGTGTCACCTGGAACTACTTTTTTTCTAAACTTAGCATTATTTATTCCACCAAAATACGCAATCTTGCCTTTAAACTCATCTCTTTTAAGTAAGGCTACTGCACCAGCTTGAGCTAATGCTTCAATAATTAGCACCCCTGGCATAACAGGTTCCACTGGAAAATGTCCTTGAAAGAAATTTTCATTCATAGTTACATTCTTAATTGCCACTATTTTATTATCCACTAGTTCTTCAACCCTATCAATTAATAAAAATGGATATCTATGTGGTATAATCTCCATTATTTCTTTTATATCCATAAAAATCACCTACTTTATTTTAAATAATTCCATTCCAAATTCAACTATATCCTCATCATTTCTTAAAACTTCTACAACTTCGCCATCAAATTCAGATACAATTTCATTCATTATCTTCATAGCTTCAACTATACAAAGAACATCACCTTTTTTAACCTTATCTCCTTTTTCCACGTAAGGTTTCCCCCCTTGTGATCCAGAAGAATAATAAGTTCCAACCAATGGTGATTTAACTATATTTAAGTTTTCCTTTATATCTACTTTTTCTATACTACTCTCATTAATATTATTTAATTCATTATTAGAAACTAAATTAGCATTTATTGATGAATCATAAATATTTCCCTTTGCTTCATTAGTTTCCACTGAAAGACTCTGCACTTCCTTAATAGCTTCATCATTTTTACTTAGTCTTAATCTAGTTCCTTGGCTTTCAAATTCAAAAACTCTAAGAGAAGATGAGTCTACAGATTCTATTAAATCTTTAATTTGTTCGTAACTTAACATCTTATTTCCCTCTCCACTTTTTAAATATTACTGATCCATTATGTCCACCAAAGCCTAATGAGTTAGACATAGTATAATCCATTTCTTTTTTAATTCCTTCATTAACTACTAAATTCAAGTCACATTCTTCATCTTTATTAACATAATTAATAGTTGCAGGAACAAATCCATCTTCTAAGGCTTTAATAGAAATTATAGCTTCTACTGCACCTGCAGCCCCTAGTAAATGACCTGTCATTGATTTAGTTGAACTTACATAAACATCCTTAGCATTTTCACCGAATGCTTGCTTTATAGCTAAAGTTTCAACCTTATCATTAATTTCTGTAGATGTTCCATGGGCATTAACATAATTAATATCACTAGTATTAATTTTAGCATCATTTATAGCATCTCTCATTGCTCTATATGCACCATTACCATCTAGTGTTGGTGAAGTAATATGATAAGCATCACATGTAGTACCATATCCTACAACTTCTCCATATATTTTAGCGCCTCTCTCTAAAGCACTTTCTAAATCTTCTAAAATTAAAGCAGCTGCCCCTTCACCCATGACGAATCCATTTCTCTCTTTATCAAATGGTATAGATGCCCTATTTTTATCTTCACTTCTACTTAGAGCTGTTAATGCTTGGAATCCTGAAATACCAAACTTACATATTGAAGCTTCAGATCCACCAACTAAAGCTCTATCCATATATCCATCTCTAATACCTCTAAAAGCTTCTCCTATACAGTGAGTTGAAGTTGCACAAGCTGTGGTAACGCTTAAGCAAGTTCCTAAAAGTCCAAACTCTATTGCTATAGTTCCTGCTGCAATATTAGAAATAGATGCTGGTATAGTTAATGGAGATACTCTACTTGGTCCCCTATTAAGCATAGTAGTTATTTGATTTTCTATAGTTATAAGTCCACCTATTCCAGATCCAAATAATACCCCAAATCTTTCTCTATCAACTTTATCTAAATCAATATTACTATCCTTCATACACTCTTTAGCTGCAACTAATGCTAATTGAGTATATCTATCTAATCTCTTAGCATCCTTCTTACCGATATATTCTTCAGCATTAAAATCCTTAACTTCAGCAGCAAGTTTAACTTTAAAATCCTCAGTATCAAATAAAGTAATATTATCTATTCCATTTTTTCCTTCTTTAATTGAATTCCAAAAACTATCTATAGAATTACCAATTGGTGTAATTGCACCTAAACCTGTCACTACTACTCTTCTTTTCATATTAGCACTCTCCTTTAATGCATCACCATTCCACCATCTACATTTATCACTTGACCAGTTATATAATTTGATAAATCTGATGATAAGAATAAAACTAAATTAGCTATTTCTTTCGGTTCTCCAATTTTCTTCATAGGAATTGTCTTTAATACTTCTTCCTTAACCTTTTCTGGAAGAACCTTAGTCATATCTGTGTTAATGTATCCTGGTGCTATGACATTCACATTTATATTTCTTCCTGCAAGCTCTCTAGCTACTGATTTAGAAAATCCTATTACTCCAGCCTTAGAAGCCGAATAATTACATTGTCCTGCATTACCAGCTACCCCTACAACAGAAGATATATTTATAATCTTGCCACTTCTTTGTCTTACCATAACAGCAGAAGCCGCTTTAGTCATATTAAAAGTTCCTGTTAAATTAACATCTAATACATCTGTAAAATCTTTTTCACTCATTCTTATAATTAATCCATCTTTAGTTATTCCTGCATTATTAACTAAGATATCTACACTTTCAAATCTATTCTTAACTTCTTTAATAAATTCATTAACTTCTTCTTCTTTACTAACATCACACTTAAATGCTAGTACTCTTACATCAAATCCTTCAAGTTCATTTATGAAAGATTCTATCTCTTCGTTATAAGTTCTATAATTAAAAGCAATATTAGCTCCATTTTGTGCTAATGTTCTTGCTATTTCTTTTCCAATTCCTCTAGTTGCACCTGTAACTATTGCACTCTTATTTTTAATCATCTCTATTTTCAATCCCTTCTAATGTTTTTTCTAAAGATTTCATATCTTCAATATTATAAATACTTACCTTTAAGCCTTTTTCTCTACTAATTTCTTTAACAAAACTGCTTAAGACTCTTCCAGGTCCAAGCTCTATAAATGTATCAACTCCTAAATCTAGCATTTGGGATACACTTTCACTCCATCTTACTGAAGACTTAACTTGCTTACATAGTAATTCTTTAATTTCTTCCTTATTATTTACAAAATCAGCTGTAACATTAGATATAATTTTAATATTTGGATTTTTAAAAGTTACATTCTTAAATTCTTCTCTAAGTTTAAATGATGCTTCTTCAAGTAAAGAAGTATGGAAAGGTCCTGAAACTTTAAGATTTATTGCTCTCTTAGCTCCCTTTTCTATACATAACTCTTTAGCTTTTTCTACTGCATCTTTTTCTCCACCAATCACAATTTGGTTATTAGTGTTGTAGTTTGCAATTTCAACAACTCCAAGACTTGAAGCTTCTTTTAATGCTTCATTAATCTTTTCTACACTTAATCCAATAATAGCAGCCATAGCACCAACTCCTACTGGAACTGCTTCCTGCATATATCTTCCTCTTTTTTTAACTAAAGCTACTGCTTCTTCAAAGTTAATTGCATCAGCAGCAACTAAGGCTGAATACTCTCCAAGACTTAAGCCAGCCACTACACTTGGCTTTAGTCCCTTTTCTTCTAATGCTTTCATAGCAGCAATAGAAGTTATTAAAATTGAAGGTTGAGTATTTTCAGTGATATTTAATTCTTCACTATCACCATTAAAAATCAATTCTTTAATATCAAAGTCTAAGGCTTCCCTTGCTTTATCAAATACTTCCTTGCAAGCTGGAATATTATTATATAATTCCTTCCCCATTCCTATGTACTGGGAACCTTGCCCTGCAAAAATAAATGCTATCTTCATAATACTCTCCTTTAAAGGCTCTTTTTAATATTTTCAAATTCCTGAAACATTTCTTCAATTATTTCTTTAGCACTTTGTCTTTTTGATACTAAACCAGAAATTTGACCAGCCATAAGAGATCCACCATCTATATCTCCATCTTTTACAGCCTTTCTTAATCCACCCTTGCCAAGCTCTTCTAATACTTCTATTGGTGCATTTTGCTTTTCTAAATTTAAATATTCCCTAGCTAGCTTGTTCTTTATCACTTGTACTGGATGACCTGTTGGCCTTCCCGTTACTACTGTATCTATATCATTAGCCTTAATTACAGCTTCCTTATAATTATCATGAATAGTACATTCATTAGCTACTAAAAATCTAGTACCTACTTGAATTCCCTTAGCTCCAAGCATAAAGGCAGCAGCTACCCCCCTACCATCAGCTATACCACCTGCTCCAATTACTGGAATACTTACAGCATCTACAACTTGTGGTAATAACACCATAGTAGTAAGCTTCCCAATATGGCCTCCAGCCTCACAACCTTCAGCAATTATTGCATCAGCTCCTGCTCTTTCCATTCTTTTAGCTAATGCTACTGAAGCAACTACAGGAATAACTTTTATGCCTGCTTCTTTCCATTTTGTCATGTATTTACCCGGGTTTCCAGCACCTGTTGTTACTACTTTAACACCTTCTTCAACTACGATATCAGCTAGCTCGTTTGCATTTTCCGAAAGTAGCATAATATTAACACCAAAAGGCTTATCAGTTAGTTCTTTAACTTTTCTTATTTCTTCTCTTACATAGCTTGCAGGAGCACTTGCTCCTGCAATTATTCCAAGACCACCTGCATTTGAAACTGCAGCTGCTAATGAACTATCTGAAACCCATGCCATAGCCCCTTGAAATATAGGGTATTCTATATTTAACAGATTGCAAATATTATTGTCCATGATGTCCTCCAATTTATTATTAAACTAAAATTTCAGTTTATTATTTAACTACGCTTTCAATATATTTAACAGCATCTCCAACAGTTTTTATGTTTTCAACATTCTCAACCTTTACGTTAAAAGCATCTTCTAAATCCATAACTACTTGGAATAAGTCTAAAGAATCTGCTCCTAAATCCTCCATAAAGTTTGTTTCAATCTTTACATCCTCTTCATTAACTCCTAATTGATCAACTACGATTTCCTTAATTTTTTCAAATACCATTTTTTATTCCTCCTAAAATTTAATTAATGTGCTAGCCCAGGTTAATCCTCCACCAAAGGCTGCTAAGATTATTTTGTCTCCCTTATTAATAAGGCCTTTTTCAAAAAGCTCACTTAATGCTATTGGAATACTTGCTGCTGAAGTATTTCCATACTTATCAACATTAACATAAAACTTTTCCCTATTTACTTTAAGTCTTCTTGCTGCTTCATCTATTATCCTGGAGTTAGCTTGATGAGGAACTATATATTTTATATTTTCTAAATCCTCATTCCCCTTATCTAAAACATCATTTACTATCTCTGGTAATATAGATACTGCAAACTTAAAGACCTCCCCACCTTTCATTTCTATATATCTTTTTTCTATATTTTCACTTTTTGCAAAAGGTGTGTTTAAATTAATTTCAGCTGCTACTAAAGTTTTTTCTCCTAGTTTTCCATCTGATGCAAAACAAGAACTAATAATTGAATTTTCATCAGAAGCTTCAATAACCATTGCACCTGCTCCATCACCAAAAAGTACACAAGTACTTCTATCTGACCAATCAACTATTTTAGATAAAACTTCTGCTCCTATAATCAGTGCTCTTTTCTTACCTGCAGATTTTATTAAACTATCGGCTATAATTAAAGAATATACAAATCCGGAACAAGCTGCTGATATATCAAAGGCTGCTGCATTTTTGCAGTCTAAAAGCCCTTGTACACTACACGCTGTAGACGGCATTATCTTATCTGGTGAGGTTGTAGCTACGATTATTAAATCAATATCATCTTTACTACAATTACTGTTTTCTAAAGCATTTAATGCTGCTTTATAAGCAATTTCCATAGTACCTTCCCCATCAGATATTCTTCTTTCTTTAATTCCAGTTCTCTTTACTATCCATTCATCAGAAGTTTCTACTATTTTTTCTAAATCAAAATTAGTAACTACATTTTCTGGACAATACTTACCAACCCCCAGTATTTTAACTCCTTCCATTTAACGCCTCTTTCTAAAATAAATAAAATTTATTTTTTTATCAAATATTTTTATTATCAAAGCATTTGTTTGTAATAAATTAATACTTAATCTTTGTAGCCTTACTTTAAGCTATTAAATTCTATACTTTATCAATCATATTTATGAATTTCTATTCAAATATTTTGACTATCAAAGTAATATCACCATAATAATACCATTTTTTTGTTTTGTCAATAATACTAATTTAAATTTAATAAATCTTATTTTTGTTAGATATATATTCTATAAACTGGTAAATTAAAATATAATAATCTATTCTTTCAATTATTCTATTAAATTTATAATTTCTTTTTTCTTCTAAACTCCATAGAAGTAAGTTAATGTAAATAATTTATTAAACATATATTGTGTTTTTTTAATTTGTAGATTATACTAATAATAATATTTTGATAATCAAAATATTATTATATCAAACTAAAAGGAGAAATATTATGAATATAAAGCCATTAATAATTGGTGATTTAATAGCTAAAGTCCCTATAATTCAAGGGGGAATGGGAGTTGGAGTATCTTTATCTAATCTTGCTGGTAATGTAGCAAAGAATGGTGCTATAGGCGTTATTTCAGCTGCTCATCCAGGATATATGGAGGAAGATTTCGAAAAAAATACCCTTGCTGCAAACTTAAGAGGATTAACTAAACATATAAAAAAAGCAAAAGAAATAAGCTTAAATGGTATTATTGGTGTTAATGCCATGGTAGCTATGAATAACTATATAGAACATGTTAAAACAGCAATAGAGGCTGGAGCTGATTTAATTATTTCAGGTGCAGGATTACCTCTAAACTTACCAGAAATAACTGCAGGAAGCTCAATTAAAATAGCTCCTATAGTATCTTCTGCTAAGGCTTGTAAATTAGTACTTAGTTACTGGAAAAAGCATTTTAATAGAACTGCTGATGCTGTAATTGTAGAAGGCCCATTAGCTGGTGGTCATCTAGGTTTTAAGAAAAACAATCTAGATAATGATATAGTTAATTTCGACAAATATGTATCAGCTGTAATTGAAGAAGTTAAAAATTTTGAAAAAGACTTTGACAAAAAAATCCCTGTAATTGTTGCTGGTGGCGTATTTACTCATGAAGATATGATGAGATACTTAAATCTTGGAGCAAGTGGTGTTCAAATGGCTACAAGATTTGTTGCAACACATGAATGCGATGCTCATCCAAACTTCAAAAATGCTTTTGTAAATTGCAAAAAAGAAGATATCGAGCTTACAATTAGTCCTGTAGGAATGCCTGGAAGAGCAATAAGAAATAAATTAACTGAAACATTAAAAACTCAAAGAGTTAAAATCACTAAATGTTATGATTGTTTAATTCCTTGTAACCCAGGTACTACTCCGTACTGTATAAGTTCTGCCTTAATTAAATCTGTAAAAGGTGACGTTGAAAATGGATTGGTATTCTGCGGTGGAAATGCCTATAGAATTGATAAACTTTTATATGTTAAAGAATTAATTGATGAGATGATGGGACAATCTTTAACACAGCCAGAAATTATAATTTAATGTTAAAACTCTAAGAGTTTTAACATTAATGAAAGAATTAAAAAATGAAAAAATTTAAATAATTATAGAATGAAAGAATTGTGGAATAAGCTCCTAGAG
>NZ_JAWGSV010000033.1:0-19226 GCF_032552055.1 Clostridium sp.
AATATTATTTGATGAAGATATGATAGTATTTAAGGATTCATCTTTTAAAGTTTCTATTAAAGCAATTTCTCTAGCCTTTGCGTAAGTTAACCCTTTTCCTAAATTTTTCTTAATAATTTCTTTAAATTCTTCACTTTCGAAAGTTAAAACTTTAGCAATCTTATAAAGAGAATTTACATTACCACATTCACTTCCAAAAAAAAGATTATCTACTACACCTATACTATTTAATATTGAAACAGAACCTTTAGCGAAAAACTCTGCTGAAGATAAAGCATAAAAGGTCGGAAGTTCTATAACTAAGTCAACTCCATTTAATAATGCCATTTCAGCTCTTTTCCATTTATCAATTATTGCAGGTTCTCCTCGTTGAACAAAATTTCCGCTCATAATGCACACAATACCATGGGATTCTGTATTTTTCTTTGCAGAGTTTAAATGATATAAATGACCATTATGAAAGGGATTATATTCTGTTATTATACCTGTTATATTCATAAATACACTCCTTAATGGGAAATATAAAATTATTATAACATAATAAAAAAATAAGAAAACTGTGTATTAGTATGTTATAATCAAAGAGAATTATTATTCTGAATATTCCCAATATAAAGAATTAATTCTTTTGAGTTTTTTATATTGAAAAATATAGGTACTTAGGAGTATATTAGTATATGAAGAAAAGAGCGTATCTTTTTTGAAAGGAGAAAAACGTTATGGAACTTATGAATAAATTATGGAATGCAGCGAAGGCTGATAGAAAGAGAATAGTTCTTCCAGAAGGCGATGAGGAAAGAACTTTAGTAGCAGCTGAAAAAATTCATGAGCTAGGTTTAGCTGATGTTATTTTAGTAGGAGATAAGGATATAATAAATAATAAGGCAAAAGAGCTTGGAGTTAATTTAGAAGGTGTTGAAATAGCTGATCCTAACACTTCAGACAGATTAGAAGCTTATGTAAATGAGTTTTATGAATTAAGAAAGAATAAAGGAATGACTGTTGAGAAGGCAGAAAAAATCGTTAGAGATCCATTATATTTTGGAACTATGATGGTTAAACTAGATGATGCAGATGGTATGGTATCTGGAGCAGTTCATACAACAGGAGATCTTTTAAGACCAGGTCTTCAAATAATTAAAACAGCACCAGGAGTATCAGTAGTATCTAGCTTCTTTATTATGATGGTACCAGGTTCTAAGTATGGGGAAGAAGGAATGCTTCTATTCTCAGATTGTGCAGTTAACCCAAATCCAACATATGAACAATTAGCTGCAATTGCAATTGCAACAGCAGATACTGCTAAAAATCTTTGTAAGATTGAACCAAGAGTTGCAATGCTTTCTTTCTCAACTATGGGAAGTGCAGATCATGAAATGGTAGATAAGGTTAGAAAAGCAACTGAGCTTGCTAAAGAATTAAGACCTGATCTATTAATAGATGGAGAATTACAATTAGATGCTGCTATAGTAGAAAAAGTTGCTAGCCAAAAAGCACCTAATAGTAATGTAGCTGGTAAAGCCAATGTTTTAATTTTCCCAGATTTACAAAGTGGAAATATTGGATATAAATTAGTTCAAAGATTTGCTAATGCAGAAGCTATAGGACCTATGTGTCAAGGTTTCGCTAAGCCAATCAATGATTTATCAAGAGGCTGTAGTTCAGATGATATAATTAATGTTGTAGCACTGACAGCAGTTCAAGCACAAAAATAAATACCCCCTAAGGAGGAAGAAAACAAATGAAAGTATTAGTAATTAATTGCGGTAGTTCATCGCTAAAATACCAATTAATTGATATGTCTACAGAGGAGTCATTAGCTCAAGGCCTAGTTGAAAGAATAGGAATTGAGGGCTCTGTATTAACACAAAAGGTAGAAGGAAGAGAAAAGTATATTGTTAAGCAACCAATGAAGGATCATAAGATTGCAATTAAGCTTGTTTTAGATGCCTTAGTAGATAAAGAAAATGGTGTAATTTCTTCAATGGATGAAATTAATGCCGTAGGACACAGAGTAGTACACGGTGGAGAAAAATATAAGTCTTCAGTAATTATAAATGATGAAGTGAAGAAGTATATAGAAGAATGCTTTAAGTTAGCACCGCTACATAACCCTGCAAATATGATTGGGATATTAGCTTGTGAAGAATTAATGCCTAATACTAAGATGGTAGCTGTATTTGATACTGCATTCCATGGAACAATGCCAGAAGAAGCATATCTTTATGCTCTTCCATATGACTTATATAAGAAGCATGGAATAAGAAAATATGGATTCCACGGAACATCTCATAAATATGTATCACAAAAAGTTGCTGAAGTTATGGGAAAAGATATCAAAGACTTAAAAATTATTACTTGCCACTTAGGTAATGGTGCAAGTTTAGCAGCAATTAAAAATGGTGTATCTATAGATACTTCCATGGGCTTTACACCACTTGAAGGAGTTGCGATGGGTACAAGATCAGGAGCTATTGACCCTGCAATAGTTACTTTCTTAATGAAAGAAGAAAACTTAACTATAGAAGAAGTAAATGATTTACTTAATAAACAGTCTGGAGTTCTTGGAATATCAGGAATAAGCTCTGACTTTAGAGATATTGAAGATGCCGCTTTCAAAGAAGGTGTTCATAGAGCAAAATTAGCTTTATCAATATTTGAATATAAGGTAAGAGCTACAATTGGATCATATGCTACTATTATGGGTGGAGTAGATGCAATTGTATTCACAGCTGGTGTAGGAGAAAATGGACCTGAAACTAGAGAATCTATACTTAAGGGATTAGAATTCCTTGGAGTTGAAGTAGATACAGAGAAAAACAATGTTAGAGGTAAAGTTAGAGAAATCTCTAAAGATGGATGCAAAGTTAAGGCTTTCGTAATACCAACTAATGAAGAATTAGTTATTGCAAGAGACACTTTAGAATTAACTAAGTAATTATAAAGTGCATAATTAAAAGGGCAGTTTTTCGTTAAAATGCTTGACTTTTAATCATGCACTTTATATAATAAATTGTGTTTATTCGGCAAATATTTATCTAAGGAGTGAAATAAAGCTTGGCTCGAGCTATGTACTTTTGTACATAATGTATCTTGTAAGATACGAAGATAATATCTAGAGCAATTACATATGATTATACAATTTTCAGATTTTAACTCATCTAGAAACAGAAAAAAAGAAATAAATGTAACATATGACTTAAAACCACTCTATTTTGATGGAGAAAAAATAGAAGCTGTAGAAGCTTTAATTGTAGTTGGAAATATTACCTCTATTGGAGATGTTTTAACTCTAAGAGCTTCAATAAAAACAAAATTAGATTTAAAATGTTCAAGATGCCTAGAGGCCTTTATCTATCCAATAGATATTGAAATAGAAGAAAGGTTTACAAATAATAATGAACTTCAAAATGATGAAGAAATTATTTTTGTAGATGGTAATATCTTAGATATTACTGAAATTGTTGAAAATGTTATTATTTCAACCTTACCTATTAAGAGACTTTGCACAGACAACTGCAGAGGACTTTGCTACCAATGTGGTAAAAATCTTAACGAAGGTTCTTGTAATTGTAATACAAATGATGTAGACTTAAGACTGGCAAAGTTACAAGAGTTGTTTGGAAATAAGGAGGTGTAGTGATGGGAAATCCAGCGAGAAAAACATATAGAGCAAAGAGAGATTCAAGAAGAGCTCAAACTTTTAAGGCGAGCTTACCTGGAATAGTTGAATGTCCACAATGTCATGAAATGAAATTAGCTCACAGAGTTTGTAAGAATTGTGGCTTCTATAAAGGTAAAGAAGTAGTTGCTTCAGTAGAAGAATAAAGAAAGTCAAATGACTTTCTTTTCTTTATATATAGGAAAAAGAGGTGAAAATATATGAAAATAGCTATAGATGGTATGGGTGGAGATAATGCTCCTAAAGCTGTAATAGAAGGAGTAATTAAGGCCCTAGAAGAATACAAAGGAATAGAGTATTATATTACTGGTCCAAAGGAACAAATTGAAGAGGAGCTAAAGAATTATAATTACGATAAATCTTTAGTTAATATAATTGATGCTAGAGAAATAATTTCACCGAATGAACATCCTGTAATGGCTTTAAAAAAGAAAAAAGATTCTAGTATATATAAGGCTTTGAAGCTCGTTAAGGATAAAGAATGTGATGCTGTAATATCTGGGGGGAGTACTGGAGCCTTTTTAGCAGGCTGTACACTTGTTGTAGGAAGAATAAAGGGGATAGAGAGACCGGCCCTTGCACCAATAATGCCAGGTAAAAATGGTAGCTTTATGATAGTTGATGCTGGTGCTAATGTTGACTCTAAACCTAATTATTTAGTTCAATTTGCCAAAATGGGAAAGGTTTATTATCAAGGTGTTATTGGTAATAAAAGTCCATCAGTAGGTCTTGTAAATATAGGGGCTGAAGAGGAAAAGGGAAATGAACTAACAAAAGCAACTTATAAGCTTTTAAAAGAAGAGAGTAATTTAAATTTTGTAGGGAATGTAGAACCAAGAGATACATCAAAAGGAGACGTGAATGTTTTAGTGTGTGATGGGTTTGTTGGAAATACATTGCTTAAGATGTACGAAGGTGTAGCATCTACTTTATTAAGTATGATAAAGGATGAAATTTTAGCGGGTAGTTTAATAAGTAAATTAGGAGCAGGATTATTAAAACCTGTATTTAAATCTTTAAAAGTTAAATTTGACTATAAAGAATATGGTGGAGCGCCGTTTTTAGGTGTAGATGGTATATGTATTAAGGCACATGGAAGCTCTGATGGAAAAGCCTTTAAAAATGCTATTAGACAAACGAAAACATTTTACGACAATGGTGTGTTAGAAAAAATTAAAGCAGAACTTCAAAATAATATATAATTATATCATTCAGTATATTGACTATAGAAATAATATATACTATTATCTAAATGAAGTTATTTAGGAGGTGATGCAGATGTTTGATAAGGTTAAGGAAATTATAGCTGAAAAATTAAGTGTTAATGAAGATGATATAACAATGGATTCTTCTTTTGTAGATGATTTAAATGCAGATTCATTAGATTTAGTTGAACTAATGATGGCTTTAGAAGATGAATTAGATACTGAAATCCCTGATGAAGAAGCTGAGAACTTTAAAACAGTTGGAGATGTAGTTAAGTATTTAAAAAATCACGTAGAAGAATAATTTAATCCCGCAATAATGCGGGATTTTATATTTAAAATTTCAAATATAGTTTATTCTTGAATTTGCTCGCTTTAATAGAAGTTATAATATAAAAAGCAAATTGAAGAATGAACTTCGAGGAGATGGAAATATGGCGAAGTTTAATATTAAAGAAATAGAAGAGTATATTGGGTTAACTTTTAATGAAGAAAAGCTACTGAAAACAGCGTTAACCCATAGTTCTTATGCCAATCAACATAGGGACGAAGAATATAATGAAAGATTTGAATTTCTAGGAGATTCAATACTGCAATTATGTATTACAGAATATTTGTTTTTAAATTATAAAGATAAAAGTGAAGGTGAACTTACTAAGATAAGAAGTTTAATAGTTTGTGAAAATTCACTGTATGAAATTGGTAAGAAGCTTAATTTGGGTTACTTTATTAGAATAAGTAAAGGAGAAGAACTTACTGGTGGTAGAGAAAGGGTGTCTATTATAGCAGATGCTGTTGAAGCCTTGCTTGCAGCTATATATTTAGATAAAGGTTTAGAATTTGCAAAGGATTATATCATTGGTCACTTTAAAGAAATAATAGATAAGGCAATTAATAATGATATTGTTTTAGACTATAAGACAAAACTTCAAGAAGAAATGCAAAAATCAGGGGAAGTATCAATAATTTATGAATTATTAAAGTATGAAGGACCTCCACATAGAAGAAAGTTTTTTACATCTGTAATAATTGAGGATAAAGAGCTTGGATGTGGTGAAGGTTATAGTAAAAAGGAATCAGAACAAAACGCAGCAAGATCAGCACTTAAGGCTTTGGAGGGATTAAATGAGCAATAAGCATTATATTATTCCAATATTTATTTCTCATATAGGCTGTCCTCATCAATGTGTATTTTGTAATCAAGATAAGATTGCAAAAGAAGTTGAAGATGAAGTTAAGGCAGACGATGTAAGAAATACTATAGATGAATACTTAAAGACAATAGATAGTAAAAATTCAACAGTGGAAGTATCATTTTTTGGAGGTACCTTTACAGCAATAGATGTTAATAAGCAAAAAGAACTACTTGCAGTTGCTAAGGAATATAAAGAAAAGAAGTTAATACATAAAATAAGGATGTCTACAAGACCAGATGCTATTAACAGATATATTTTAGATTACTTAAAGGAGTTTACTGTAGATATTATAGAGCTTGGAGTTCAATCTTTAGATGATGAAGTATTAAAATTATCAGGAAGAGGGCACTCAGCAGAAGATGTAAGAAATGCTTCTAAGTTAATTAAGGAATACGGAATTACTTTAGGTCATCAAATTATGCCAGGGCTTCCTGGAGATGATTTTAATAAGGATATAGAAACTGCTAAAAAGTCTATTGAAATGAAGCCGGATATATGTAGGATATATCCTTCATTAGTAATTAAAGAAACTCCTATGGCTAAAATGCATAAAAGAGGAGAATATATACCTTATACATTAGAAGAAGCTGTAGAAGTATCTAAGGAGATATATAAGTTATATAATAATGCTTCTGTAAATATAATAAGGGTTGGGCTTCAACCAACAGAAAATATAACCTTAGGAAAAGATGTAATAGATGGACCTTTCCATCCAGCCTTTAGAGAATTAGTTGAAGGAAGTTTGCTATGTGATAATATAAAAAACTCTATAGCAAATGATAAAGATATAATAATAGAAATTAATCCAAAGGATATAAGTAAACTTTATGCAAATAAAAAATATTATTATAGTAGGCTAATAGAAGAACATAATGGAAAAATAATTGTAAGGCAAATGGAAAAGCAAAAAAGAGGTAAAGTTAAGGTTATTGTTACTGAGAAAATAATAGATGTTGAGTTATAAGGTAGACTAGATTTTGTCTACCTTATATTGATATTTTACCTTTAATGCTATAAACTAAAATAAGACAGGAGTGGTAATTGTGAAGAAGAAAACAAGGCAAAAAATGATATATATTATTACTATAGCTTTAGCTATTATGTTTTCACTTAGTTTATTAGTATCATTTGTATAGATAAGGAGAAAGTCTATGTTTTTAAAGTCCCTAGAAATTAGAGGGTTTAAATCTTTCGCAGATAAGACCCAGTTAAAGTTTAAAAAAGGAGTTACTGCTGTAGTTGGGCCAAATGGTAGTGGTAAAAGTAATATATCTGACTCTGTAAGATGGGTTCTTGGAGAACAAAGTGTAAAAACTCTAAGAGGAGGAAAGATGGAAGATGTAATTTTTGCTGGGACACAATTTAGAAAACCAGTAGGACTAGCTCAAGTTTCACTTACATTAGATAACACAGATAATTCTTTAGATACAGATTACTCAGAAGTAACTATAACTAGAAGAATATTCAGATCAGGAGAAACTGAATATTTAATAAATAATCAAAAATGCAGATTAAAAGATATTCATAGTCTTTTTATGGATACTGGTATAGGTAAAGAAGGATATTCCCTTATTGGGCAAGGCAAGATAGAAGCTATATTAAGTGGTAAGCCTGAAGAAAGAAGAGCTTTACTAGAAGAAGCTGCAGGAATAGTTAAATTTAAGACTAGAAAAGAAGAAGCAGAAAAAAAACTTAATAATACGGAGTCTAACTTAGTAAGAATAAGAGACATAATTTCTACTTATGAAGAGAGAATAGAGCCCTTAAGAGAAGAAAGAGAAAAGGCATTATTATATAATGATTATGCATCAGAGCTTAAAGTAAAAGAAGTATCGTTATTAGTTAATAATATTAAAAATATTGATAATGATATAGAAGAAGTAAATAAAGCTATAAGTTTAAAAAAATCTGATATAGAAGCTAATAGGCAAAAATTAAACCGTGAGAGACAGGTCTTAATAGATATAGAAAAAGAAATAGAGGCCTTAGAAAGTAAAAATAAAGAAGAAAAGACAGAATACTATAGTAAAAAAGAAGAAGTAAATAAAGGCTTAAAAGATATAGAAATCTTTAAAGAAAGAATAAAGAATTATGAAGAAATAATAGATAAGGATTTATTACAAGTAACAATATTAGAAAAAGAAGTAATTAAATCAAGAGAAGAAAAATTAATTATTGAAAAAGACCTTGAAGAGAAAATAAAGAAACAAATAGAAGAAGAAAATTTAATTAAATCTTTAGAGGAAAAGAGCAGCAATTTAAATTCTGAAATACAATCTCTAGAAAAAGAAATCCAAAGAATTAAGGAAGAAGAATTTGAAATCTTAAGAAAGACTGCTGAAATTAATAATAATATTTCTTTAATAAATAAAGAAATTAGCAGTAAAGAAGAATTAAGTGTTAATGGTGAAAGCAGCCTTAAAGCAATAGAAGGAAATATAAGCATTAATTTAGCTACGATCTTAAGTATTAATGAAAATATTAAAGGTTTAAAGAGAGAAAAAGAAAATTTAGAAGAAGAAATAGTAAATAGAAGAAGAAATATTGGTGTTTTAAATTCTAAGGTAAATAAGAAGGAATCATTAATAAGAGAGTATTCTAAGAAAATAAATAATTTAGAAGGTAAACTTGGTACTTTAAAGGATTTAGAAAAAAGCTATGAAGGCTATCAGCTATCTATAAAAAGGTTAATGGAAAGAATAGATTCTGGAAGTTTACCCTATGGAAGAGGGACTAAGGTCTTAGGAGAAATATTTACAGTAGATAGAAATTTAGAGACAGCTATAGAAGTTGCTTTAGGTGGAGCGATATCTAATGTTATTACTGAAAATGAAAAGAATGCAAAGCTTTTAATAGAGTATTTAAAGAAGAACTCCTTAGGTAGAGCAACTTTCTTACCTCTTAATATAATCAAGGGTAATAGGCTTAATGTTACTAAAGATATATTAAGTATAGATGGATATTTAGGAATTGCATCTGATTTAATAAGCTATGATAGCAAATATAAGAACATTATGGATTATAGTTTAGGAAAAACAATAATAGCTAAAGATATGGATGCAGCATTAAATATTTCAAAAGCTTGTGGTTATAAGTTCAGGATAGTAACTCTTCATGGGGAAGTTATTAGTCCAGGTGGAGCTTTAACAGGAGGAAGTATCTATAAGAAAAACAACTCAAGTATCTTAAGTAGAAAAAGAGAATTGCATGAGTTTGAAGATTCATTAAAAGAAAATAAGGAAAAGTATTCTTTAGAAGTTAATGAGCTTACTAAGATAAGAGAAGAAGTTAAGTTAATTGATGAAGAGATATTAAATAAGAGTGATGAAGTTCATGAAAAAGTTATTGAAATCACAAGGTTAGATGGTGAAGTAAAAGCACTTGAAAGTGAGAGTTTAAAACTTAAAAATTCTCTTGAAGTTTCTAAAAAAGAACTTTCTTTCAATAAGGAAACCTTAAATAGATTGATGCTAGATGTTAAAAATAAAGAAGAAGCTCTTTCTAATTTAAAAATAGAAAATGAAAATAATAAGGAAAAGGTTATGCTTATGCAAAATAACCTTATAGAAAAGAAAAATTCATATAATGATGCTAAGGATGAAAGTATAAAAATTAAAATTAGCAAAGCAAAATTAGATGAAATAGTTTATGGTAGACAAGTAGATATTAAGAGGAAAGAAAGAGAAGAGAAAGAAAAAGAAGAAAGAATTTCTTCTCTTAAAAAAGACAATGAAGAAAAGCATAATAGCATAGACTACTTAAAAGATGAAATTGAAAAAAATATTGAGATTATAAACAATATAAATTCTAGACTAAAAGATCTTGAGGATATATTTAAATATGATGAAGCTAAGAGAATAACATTAAAAGATAAGTTAAAAATAAAAGATGTAGAAGCTAATAATTTAATAGATGAAATAAGAAGTTTAGAAAATGAGTTAAATAAAAAAGAAATTTCTCATGCTAAATTAGAAAGCGAAAGAGAAGGTTATTATTTTAGATTAAATGATGAATTAAACTTAACCTTAGCAGAAGCTATGGAAATTGCAATAGAGGTATTTAATATTGCTAAGACTAAGGATGATATATTTAGATTAAAGGCTAAGATTTCAGCTTTAGGTACAGTAAATTTAGCTGCTATTGCAGAATATGAGGAAGTAGTTGAAAAGTATAATTTTATGTCAACTCAAGAAGAGGACTTAAACAAAGCAAAAGAAGAGCTTTTAAAAGTAATTAATGAAATGACAGTTAATATGCAAGAACTCTTTAAAGAAAACTTTAAAATTTTAAATGAAAACTTTGGAGAAACTTTTAAGGATTTATTTAAAGGTGGAACAGCTGAATTAATATTAGGAGAAGGAGATGAACTTACTGCAAACATTGAAATAAATGTTCAGCCACCAGGGAAAAAACTTCAAAATATTAATTTGATGTCTGGGGGAGAAAAAGTTCTTTCGGCTATTGCGTTATTATTTGCAATTTTAAAAATGAAACCTACTCCTTTCTGTATCTTGGATGAAATAGAGGCAGCTTTAGATGATGCCAATGTCTATAGATACGCTGAATTCTTAAAAGAATTCTCAGAAAATATTCAGTTTATTGTTATTACTCACAGAAAAGGAACTATGGAAGCAAGTGATGTTATGTATGGTGTCACTATGGAGGAAAAAGGTATATCTAAAGTGGTTTCTGTAGATTTAAGTAAAAGTAATTAGGAGGCTTATTATGGCTATATTTGGGAAGATATTTGACAATTTAAAATCTGGTTTATCAAAGACAAAGGATGCATTAACGGATAAAATAAATGAAACTTTAAAGTTAGCAATTACTATAGATGAAGATTTATATGAAGAACTTGAAGAAATATTAGTTATGTCTGATATAGGTATGGATACTACTTTAGAAATAATAGATAGACTAAAGGCTAAGATTAGAAAAGAAAAAATTAATGATCCAAGTTTAGTATATCCTGCGTTAAAAGAAGTAATAAGAGATATGTTACTTGAAGGTGCTGAAGAAGTAGTAGAAGAAGAGAATGGAAAAAAGGTATTATTAGTTATAGGTGTAAATGGAGTTGGTAAAACTACTTCAATAGGAAAGCTTGCTGCGAAAAATAAAGCAGAAGGAAAGAAGGTTTTACTTGCAGCAGCAGATACATTTAGAGCAGCTGCAATAGATCAGCTTGAAGTATGGAGTCAAAGAGCTGGCGTAGATTTAATTAAGCATAGTGAAGGGGCAGATCCTGCTGCAGTAGTTTTTGATGCTGTAAATGCTGCTAAATCAAGGAATACAGATTTATTAATTTGTGATACGGCTGGAAGACTTCATAATAAGAAAAATCTTATGGATGAATTATCTAAGATAGGAAGAATAATAGATAGAGAATTTAATGGAGTAGAAAAGGAAACATTATTAGTTTTAGATGCAACTACAGGTCAAAATGCTGTAATTCAAGCAAAGCAATTTATGGAGGCATGTCCTATAGATGGAATTATATTAACTAAGCTAGATGGTACAGCTAAAGGTGGAGTGGTTATATCTATAAAAAATTCTTTAAATATTCCTGTAAGATACATAGGAGTAGGGGAAGGTATAGAAGACCTTCAGGAATTTGATGCAGAAAGCTTTGCAGAAGCACTATTCTAGGATGAAAAAAATGAAAGAATGAAGAAATTAAAAAAATAAGAAATTAAGAATGGAAAATGGAAAATGAAAAATTAATTATGAAATTTAGCCATTAGCTAAATTTCTGAATAAAAGTAAAGTTTTTTAAATAAGCTTTAGCTTATTTATTTCATCAATTCTTCATTCTTAATTCTTCATTTTAAATTTTTTATAGGGTGTTAAGTAAAAGTACTTGACAGCAAGAAATTGTTTTGTTAAAATCTCTTTTGTGGGTAAGGTGATGAAATGGAAGATAGGGTTGAGATTTCATTATTAATGGATTTATATGGGCCATTATTAACGGAAAAACAGTATAAAATTATGGAGCTTTATTATAATGAGGATTTATCCTTAGCTGAAATTGCTGAATTGAATAACACAAGTCGTCAAGCTATCCATGATTTAATTAAGAGATGTTATAAACAATTTCTATCCTATGAAGAGAAGCTTAGCTTGCTTAAGAAAAGTTTTGAGCAAGAAAAAACAATAAATAATCTTCTAAAAGAATTTGAAGAAAAATATTCAATAACTAAAGAAGATTATAATAGATACAAAAATATATTGGAAGAGTTATAGAATCATAGGAGGGTTTAATATGGCTTTTGAAGGTTTATCTGACAAATTGCAGGAAGCTTTTAAAAAACTTAGAGGTAAAGGGAAGCTTACTGAAAAAGATATTAAAGAAGCTATGAGGGAAGTAAAGTTAGCTTTATTAGAAGCAGATGTTAACTTTAAAGTTGTTAAACAGTTTATTTCAAAAGTAAGCGAAAAATGTGTTGGAAATGATGTATTAGAAAGTCTAACTCCAGCGCAACAAGTTATTAAAATAGTTAACGATGAACTTACTGAACTTATGGGTGGTAGTGAAAGTAAATTAAACTTTAACTCTGTAGGTCCAACAGTTATAATGATGGTTGGTCTGCAAGGGGCTGGTAAAACTACCATGAGCGGAAAGCTTGCACTACAGCTTAGAAAGCAAAATAAAAAGCCTCTACTTGTAGCCTGCGATATATATAGACCAGCAGCTATAAAGCAATTAGAGGTAGTTGGAAAGCAAATTGATATTCCAGTTTTCCAAATGGGTGATAAAGTGAGTCCGGTTGATATAGCAAAAGCTGGAATAGCACACGCAAGGGAAAATGGAAATAATGTAATAATTATAGATACAGCTGGTAGACTTCATATTGATGAAAGTCTTATGGATGAATTAAAATCCATAAAAGCTGAAGTAAAACCTCAAGAAATCTTACTTGTTGTAGACTCTATGACAGGTCAAGATGCAGTAAATGTAGCTGAAAGCTTTAATAGTACATTAGATGTATCTGGTGTGATATTAACTAAGCTAGATGGTGATACTAGAGGTGGAGCTGCTTTATCAATTAGACATATTACTGAAAAACCTATTAAATATATTGGTGTAGGTGAAAAAATGAGTGACTTTGAAGTCTTCTATCCTGATAGAATGGCTTCAAGAATATTAGGGATGGGAGATGTTCTATCTTTAATAGAAAAAGCTCAGCAAGCCTTTGATGATAAAGAAGCTCAAGAATTAAGTGCAAAAATGCTAGAAAATGATTTTACTTATGAAGATTATTTGACAGCAATGGAACAAATGAAAAAATTAGGATCATTAAGTAAGATTATGGAGATGATACCTGGAATTCCAAAGGAAATGAAGGATTTTGACTTTGATGCTGGTGAAAAACAGTTATCAAGAGTTAAGGCAATAATCTTTTCAATGACACCTAAAGAAAGAAGAAATCCAAAGCTTATTGCGGGCTCTTCTTCAAGAAAAAAGAGAATAGCAAAAGGCTCAGGAACATCACTACAAGAAGTTAATAAACTCATTAAGGGATTTGATGTAATGAGAAAACAAATGAAACAAATGAAATCTCTACAAAAGAAATCTAAAAAAGGATTCTTTGGTAAAATGCCATTTATGAGTTAATATATTATTATTTTTTAAAGGAGGTGAAAAAGACATGGCAGTAAAAATCAGATTAAGAAGAATGGGTGCTAAGAAAGCTCCTTTCTACAGAATAGTTGTTGCTGATTCAAGAGCACCAAGAGATGGAAGATTCATCGAAGAAATTGGATACTACAATCCTTTAACTGAACCAGCTGAAATCAAAATCAACGAAGAAAAAGCTACTAAATGGGTTCAAAATGGAGCTCAACCTACAGATGTAGTTAAGAGACTATTTACTCAAGCAGGATTAAATAAGTAATTTTTAGGAGGTGAACTCTGTAATTATTATATAATTACAGGTGTTTATGAAGGAATTAATTGAAAACATAGCTAAATCCTTAGTGGATAATCCAAATGAAGTTTGTGTGACTGAAATACATGGAGAGCAATCAATTATTCTGGAACTAAAGGTTGCTCCTGCAGATATGGGAAAAGTAATTGGTAAACAAGGTAGAATAGCGAAAGCTATTAGAACCGTTGTTAAAGCAGCAGCAATTAAAGAAGATAAAAAAGTAGTAGTTGAAATTATTGATAAAAAGAGTTAGGATATTCCTAACTCTTTTTAAACATAATTTAATAAAAAAATTGTAATACTTCTAATATATCTATATAATATATAAGTTGTAATAAAGTTTTTTACATTTAACTAAGTTAGTTCATGTTAAAAATACTTAAGATATATAGTTATTTTGATAATTTGTATAAAATTAAAAGGTCGATGATTTCAACTGATGTAGTTCGCATTAAAAAGATTTTTACTTTAAATTTTATAAGACTATAAAATTTAAAGTATTTATTGAAACATAGATCTATGGAAATATTAGAAATATTATTATATGAAAAAATTTAAAAACTTAAAATTGTATGAGGTGCAAAATGAAGGATATACTAAGAGTTGGTAAAATAGTTAATACTCATGGATTAAAGGGGGAAGTTAAAGTAATTCCTCTAACAGATGATCCCAAAAGGTATAACGATTTAGAATTCGTTCTTATAGATGGAATAGAAAGAAAAATACAAGGTGTTAAATATCAAAAAGATAGAGTTATAGTTAAGGTTGAAGGAATTAACTCTATTGAGGAAGCTGAAAAGTATAAAAATAAGTATATGGAAATTCCAAGAGAATATGCAGTTCCTTTAGAAGATGATACTTATTATATTGCAGATATAATAGGATGTACAGTTTATGATACAAATGGAAAAGACTTAGGGGAAATTTTTGATGTTATACAAACTAAAAATAATGATGTATATTGGATTAAAAAACCTAAGGAACTTTTAATACCTGTACTATTAGAAATAGTTACAGATATAGATGTAGAAAATAAAAAAATTACAATTAAGCCTGTGGGAGAATGGCAAGATGAAGATTAATATTCTTACTTTATTTCCAGAGATGTTTGATATATTTAATCATAGTATTATAGGTAAAGCTCAGGAAAAAGATTTAGTAAAAATACAAGCTATAAATATAAGGGATTTTACTAAAAATAAACATAAAAAAGTAGATGATTATCCTTATGGTGGTGGGGCTGGAATGGTTATGGCGCCACAGCCTTTAGTAGATGCTATAAGAGATGTTAAAGAAGAAAATAAGGGGAAAGTAATATTTTTAGGACCAAGAGGTAAAACTTTTAATCAAGATTTAGCTTTTAAGCTATCTAAAGAAGAGGAGCTTATATTTGTATGTGGGCACTATGAAGGAATAGATGAAAGAGTTTATAAGTACATAGATGAAGAGATATCCTTAGGTGATTTTATATTAACTGGAGGAGAGATGGCAGCAATACCAGTTATAGATTCTATACTAAGACTTAAAAGTGGAGTTTTAGGCAAAAATGAAAGTTTTGAAGATGAATCTTTTTCAGAGGGGCTTCTAGAATATCCTCAATATACAAGACCTGAGGAGTTTGAAGGTGATAAGGTTCCAGAAATATTACTTTCAGGCCATCATGAAAATATAAGAAAGTGGAGAAGGTTTAAATCTCTAAAAATAACTAAAGAAAAAAGACCAGATTTATATAGTAAAATTACACTAAGTAAAGAAGATAAAAAAATATTAGAAAAATACAAATAAATCTTGAACAATAAAAATAATTATGTTAAAATAACCTTTGTGTTAGTACGGGCGGTCCTCTGTCAAGGTTTTGTTATGAACGTCTAATAAATAATCAAGGAGGGACTTACACAATGAACGAATTAATAAAAGCTATTGAAGCTGAACAATTAAGAAATGATCTACCTAAGTTTAACGTTGGAGACACTGTTAAAGTATATGTTAGAATCAAAGAAGGAACTAGAGAAAGAGTTCAAATGTTCGAAGGAACAGTTATTAAGAAGCAAAACGGTGGATTAAGAGAAACTTTCACTGTAAGAAGAGTTGCTTACGGAACTGGAGTAGAAAGAACTTTCCCAATTAACTCCCCAATTATCGATAAGATGGAAGTTACTAGAAAAGGTAAAGTTAGAAGAGCTAAATTATTCTACTTAAGAGATAGAGTAGGTAAGGCTGCTAAAGTTAAAGAATTAAACGTTAGATAATTCTAATGATTAAGTAAGGGACTTTTATAAGTCCCTTTTTCTTTGTTTAAAATAAATAAGATTTATATATGGAAATTTTGATATAATAATAATAAAGACTTAAAGGAGGAAATAGAAAATGGGTAAAATAAATTGGTTTCCTGGTCATATGAAAAAAACTCAAAGAGAAATAAAGGAAAACTTAAAACTTGTTGATGCTGTTATTGAAATAAGAGATGCAAGAATAGCAAGAAGCTCAGCAAATCCAGATATAGATAAGCTTTGTGAGGGAAAACCTAGAATAATACTTTTAAATAAAAGTGACTTATCTGAAAATAAAGTTACAAAAATGTGGATGAATCATTTATCTTCAGAAAATGTTAAAGTGTTAGAAGTTAACTGTTTAACTGGAAAAGGATTAAATCAAATTAAGCCTACCTTAGAATTACTATTAAAAGAAAAACATGATAGATTAAAGTCTAAAGGCTTAGTTAAAATACAAATGAGAGTTATGGTAGTAGGAATACCTAATGTAGGAAAATCTACATTTATAAATAAGATGGCTAAAAACAATATAGCTAAAACAGGGGATAGACCAGGGGTTACAAAGAGTAAACAATGGATTAAAACTAAGATGGATATAGAAATGCTAGATACACCTGGAGTATTATGGCCAAAATTTGAAGATGATACAACAGCACTTAACTTAGCATTTACTGGAGCTATTAAAGATGAAATTATGGATATAGAAGAGCTTTCATTTAACTTAGTAAAAAGACTACAAACTCGTTATAAAGATAACCTTATTGAAAGATATAAAATTCAAGAAGTTAATGAAGATCCACTTGAAACATTAAATAGCATTGCTAGAAAAAGAGGGTGCTTAGTTAAAGGTGGAGAAATAGATTATAATAGAATAGCAGTAATACTATTAGATGAATTTAGAGGCGGTAAGATGGGGAATATTTCATTAGAATATCCAAATGAAGATATTTCAAATGAAGAAGTTGAGGGTTAGTATGGAATTATTAAATATGAATATTGAAGAATTAAGCTATAAAGATATTAAAGCTTTTGTTGATTCAATAAATATTAATGAAGAAAGAAATAATGCTGAGCTAGTTTACTTAATTGATAAATTAGGATTAGATACAAGAAAGAATGTTAAAGCATTAAGTGTAAGACTTAATAAAGAAAAAGAAAAAATAAAACAAGAATATAATAGAGTTAGGAATATGTATAATTTTGATAAGGGGTTTGGAGATTATAGATATGTAGCAGGTGTTGATGAAGTAGGAAGAGGTCCTCTTGCTGGCCCTATTGTAGCTTGTGCTGTAATTTTAGATTTAAATGTAATAGATGACGAATTAATTCTTTGGTTAAATGATTCAAAAAAGCTTTCAGAAAAGAAAAGAGAAGAATTAGCTATAGAAATTAAAGAAAAGGCATTAGCTTATTATATATCAGAAAAATCTAATAAAGAAATAGATTATGAAGGTATTGCTTACTGTAATAATAGTATATTTTTAGAAGCATGTACTTCTATGAAAATTAAGCCAGACTTAGTATTATCAGATGGATATTTAGTAAAGGGTATAAATATAGAAAATAAATCAGTTATTAAAGGTGATTCAAAATCTGCTTCAATAGCTGCCGCTTCTATATTAGCTAAAGTTTATAGAGATAATTTAATGAAGGAATATTCAAAGGAATATCCTTACTATTATTTTGAAGAAAATGCTGGCTATGGTACTTCAAAACATATTCAGGGATTAAAAGAATACGGACCTTCTAATATACATAGAATGTCATTTTTAAAAAATATTTTGTAGATATTTTTAATAACCCCTAAAGGCATCTATAATATGATTTATAGAATATAAGTCATGATTTATATTAAAATAAATTTCTATAACATCAAATCTACAATTTAAATTATATAATTTATTTTTCATAATATATAACTTACATAATTTTAATATTTGTTTTTGTTTAAAGTAGGTTACAGCTTCTTGTGGACTTCCATATAGAGAGCTGAACCTACTTTTTACTTCTATAAAAATCAATAAATCTTTGAATTTGCATATTAAATCAATTTCCCCGTATTTATTTCTAAAATTTCTAGAGATAATCTTATATCCCTTATCTTCTAAGTATGTTAATGCTAATTCTTCACCGTAATTTCCTATATCTTTATTAAAACTATTCATTTTATCACCATAAATTTAAGTTTATTTATAATATTGACTAAAGATAATATAAAAAATCAAATTTATGGTTAATTATTAAAATTTATTGTCAATAATCCATATAGAGGTGATGAATATGTCAATAGAGATAATAAGTGCTACTCATAATGGGCTAGATGGAATGCTTGTAAATGTAGAAGTGGATATTAATAAAGGGATGCCTAGCTTTAGTATAGTTGGGCTACCAGATGCATCGGTTAAAGAATCTAAGGAAAGAGTAAGATCAGCTATAGTAAATAGTGGATATGAATTTCCTTTAGGTAGAATAACAATTAATTTAGCTCCAGCTGATATAAGAAAAATAGGTTCATTACTAGACTTACCAATTGCAATGGGGATACTAATGAAATCAAATCAAATAGCCAATAAGGATTTAAAAGACTTTATAATTTTTGGAGAATTATCCTTAGCTGGGGACTTAAAAGAAATTAAGGGGATATTACCTATTATATTTGAAGGAAAAGATAATGAGAAAAATAATTTTATTTTTCCTATAAATAATCTAAAAGAAATTAGAGCTTTTAATATAGGTAACTTTTATCCTTTTAGGAACCTAGTAGAAGTAATTTCTTTTATTAACAATGAAGACTTATTACCATATGATTTTAATGAAGAGGAAAGTAAAAAGATTGACTTTTATTTAGATTATGGAGATATAATTGGCCAAAAAACTGCGAAAAGAGCCATGGAAATATCAGCTGCAGGAAATCATAATGTATTGTTGTTTGGTTCACCTGGGGC
>NZ_JAWGSV010000034.1:0-19087 GCF_032552055.1 Clostridium sp.
GTTGTTTGGTTCACCTGGGGCAGGGAAAACTATGCTAGCAAAGGCCATGCCTTCAATTATGCCACCACTTAATTATAATGAAGAAATAGAAATAGCTAAAATTTATAGTGCTTCTGGATTATTTAAAGGTGAAGAAGGAATAATAAGACCATTTAGGAGTCCTCACCATACTATAACTAGAACAGCCTTGCTAGGTGGAGGGAGAGAAGTTAAAGCGGGGGAAATTACTTTAGCTCATAATGGAGTGCTTTTTTTAGATGAAATACTAGAGTTTAAAAGAGAAGTTATAGAGGTGTTAAGAGAACCCCTTGAAGAAAAGGTAATAAATATAAATAGATTAAGTGGAAGTTATACACTTCCTTCAAAGTTTTTACTTATAGCAGCCTGTAATCCCTGTCCTTGCGGCAACTATTTAGATGGTGGATATGAAAATAAATGTAGCTGTAGTGAATATGAAAGAAAGAAATATGTTAATAGATTATCTAGAGCTTTTTTAGATAGAATAGATTTATTAAATTATGTTCCAAAGCTAAGTTATGAAGATTTAAATAAGAAAAAAGATAGTTTAAGCTCAAAAGTAATTAAGGAAAATGTTTTAAGAGCTAGAGAAATTCAAATCAATAGGTATAAAGATACAATATATAATTATAATTCTGAAGTAAAAGGAAAAGATATAGATAAACTTTTTAAAGTTTCTTCTTCTGCTAAAGATATACTTGGTATGTTTTATGTAAGATATGATTTAACTAAAAGAGGATATGACAAGATACTAAAAGTATCTAGAACTATTGCTGACTTAGATAATTCTATAGAGGTAAAGGATCATCATATATTTGAAGCTTTAGGTTATAGAAAGAATATTGAAGGAGAAATAATATGATTAATAAAGATGAGTTATGGTTTATACTATTAAAGATTTCTAATGATAAAAAAATAAAACTTCTTGAATATTATAAAAATGAAAAGAATATAAGAGTAAATAAAAATAATATAAAGGACTTAATTGGGAAAAATGATGAAGTTACAGAAGAAATTATCGAAAAGTTAGGCTATTACTTAATTAATAATGGAATAGGATATATTACTATAAATCATAAGGATTATCCTAAAAATTTATTGGATATAAATGATCTTCCTTATTGTCTGTTTTATAAAGGAAACATCAAATTATTAAAGGGAAATTTAGTTGCTGTAATAGGAGCTAGAAAATGTAGTAGTTATGGTGCTGAAGTAGCTAAAAGAATATCAAAAGAAATAAGTGAAAATAATATAACAGTAGTAAGTGGGTTAGCAGCTGGAATTGATTCAATTGCCCAGAAAAATGCAATAGATTATAAAGGGAAAACTATAGGAGTATTAGGATGTGGTATAGATGTTATTTATCCTAAATCTAATAAAAATTTATATTTAGAGGTAATAAATAAGGGTGGATTAATAATTTCGGAGTATTTACCTAAGACACCACCTTTAGCTTTTAATTTCCCAAGAAGAAATAGAATTATAAGTGGAATTAGTGAAAAACTAATAGTAGTAGAAGCTAGTGATAAAAGTGGAAGTCTCATTACTGTAGAATTTGCTCTTGAATCTGGTAAAGATATAATGGCCATACCTGGGCCTGTTTTTAATGGTAATAGTTCCGGTTGTAATAAATTAATAAGAGATGGTGCAAAGCCTTTTACAGAGATAGAGGATTTATACGATTTCTTAAATATAGATATAAAAGCAAAAGAAAAATTAGCAAAAAATAGTTATAAAGAGCTCTTAATAAGGGAAATAAATAGTGAACCAAAGCATTTAGATGATATTATAAAATCTGTAAATGTTGACAGAAGGGTACTATTTGAGTTATTATTTGAAATGCAAAATAGAAATGAGATTATTTGCCTGCCAGGCAATTATTATGCTAAATCAATATAAAAATTAAAGGGGGTGTAAACTCCAAAAAAATAAATGGAGTTTGACATATGGGACAAAATCTTGTAATTGTAGAATCACCTGCAAAGGCTAAGACTATTGGAAAGTATCTTGGTAAAAATTATACAGTAGAGGCTTCTATGGGTCATGTTAGAGATTTGCCAAAAAGTAAATTAGGTGTTGATATTGAGGGGGATTTCGATCCTAAATATATAACTATTAGAGGAAAGGGAGAACTTTTAGCTAAATTAAAAAAAGCTGCTAAAAAATCTGATAAGATTTATCTTGCAACTGACCCCGATCGTGAAGGAGAGGCTATCTCTTGGCATTTAGCTAAAATTTTAAATATTCCTGAGGATAAAAAATGTAGAATAGTATTTAATGAAATAACAAAAAATGCTGTTAAAGGTGCTATTAAAGAAGCTAGGGAGATAAATAATAATTTAGTAGATGCTCAGCAAGCAAGAAGAATATTAGATAGATTAGTTGGATATGAAATAAGTCCTATTTTATGGAAGAATGTAAAATGGGGACTAAGTGCTGGAAGAGTTCAGTCTGCTGCTCTTAAATTAATTTGTGATAAGGAAGAGGAAATAAAGAGCTTTATTCCAAAGGAATACTGGTCTGTAGATTGTATTGCAACTAAGGAAAGAAAAAAGTTTCCTATTAAATTAACACAATATAAAGGTAAGAAAATTGAAATTAATACTGAAAATGAAAGTGAAAAAATTATAAAAGAGCTAGAAGAAAATAAATTTGTTGTAAGTAAAGTTAAAAATGGAAGTAGGGTAAAGAACCCACTACCACCTTTTACAACTAGTACTTTACAACAAGAAGCTTCAAAAAAATTAAACTTTATGACTAAAAGAACTATGTCAATAGCACAAGTTTTATATGAAGGTGTAGAAGTGAAAGGATATGGAACAGTAGGTCTTATTACTTATATGAGAACAGACTCTGTTAGAATATCAAGTGAAGCACAAAATAAAGCTTTGGAATTTATTAACGAAACTTTCGGAAAAGAATATGCACCAGAAAAGCCAAGGGCATATAAAGCAAAGAAAAATATCCAAGATGCCCATGAAGCTATAAGACCTTCAATAATTGAAATAACTCCAGAAATTGCAAAGAAAAACTTAACTCCAGAGCAATTTAAGTTGTATTCATTAATTTGGAATAGATTTATGGCAAGCCAAATGGCTTCTTGTGAATTAAATACAATAAGTGTTGAAGTTAAGAATGGTGACTATAAGTTAAAAGCAAGTGGGTCAAATATTAAATTTGATGGATTTATGAAACTTTATGATTATGCAACAGAGGAAGATAGCCAAGATGTAACTTTACCAAAGCTTCAAGAAGATGAAGTTTTAGAAAATGTTTCAATACAAGGAAACCAACATTTTACCCAACCTCCAGCTAGATATACTGAAGCATCTTTTGTAAAATTACTAGAAGAAAAGGGGATAGGTAGACCAAGTACCTATGTTCCTACAATAAGTACTATATTAAGTAGAGATTATATTAGAAGAGAAAAGAAAAACTTAGTTCCTACAGAATTAGGTTTTATAGTAAATAATATAGTTAGTGAATATTTCAAGCAAATAGTGGATGTAGATTTTACTGCTGAAATGGAAAAGAACTTAGACCATGTAGAAGAAGGTCAAGAAGAATGGAAAAAGGTTGTAGGAGAATTCTTTGAACCATTAAAGGTTGCAATAGAAAAAGCGGAAAAAGAAATATCTAAAGTAGTAATTGAAGATGAAGTTAGTGATGTTCCTTGCGATAAGTGTGGGAAGATGATGGTTATAAAAAGAGGAAGATATGGTAAGTTCCTTGCTTGTCCAGGATATCCGGAATGTAAAAACGCTAAACCTATAGTTGAAGAAATAGAAGCACCATGTCCAAAATGCGGAGGAAAGCTTTTAGCTAAGAAGAGCAAAAAAGGAAAGAAGTTCTTTGGATGTAGTAGTTATCCAAACTGTGATTTTGTAAGCTGGAATGAACCTCTAAAAGATAAATGTCCAGATTGTAATTCTTATATGGTTTTAAAATATAGCAAAACTAAAGGGTCTTATGCACAATGTTCAAATGGAGAATGTAATAAAACTGTTAATATTAAAAATGAAAAAAGTGAAGAATAAATTAAAGAAAAGCATTACAGTTTAATAATATGATAAAATATAGAATTTTTCTAAGAGAATGTCGAAAATACTAAGAAATTTGTTGAAAATAAAAAGGTCCTATGATAGTATAGATTAGTAATAAGAATGTTTTTGGAAAATTTATATAATTTTAAATTTTCAAAAAATTCAATGGTTTACTTTATAGGAGGAAGATTAATGTCATCATTATTAAATAAAACTAGAATGCTAAACAAAATATTGCAGAAATCAGGTACTGATCCAGTAGCCTTTGAAGATATATGTTTACTATTAAGCAATGTTTTAGCTTGTAATGTATATGTAACAAGCAGAAAAGGAAAAGTACTTGGTTATGCATTTTCTAAAAATTTTGAATGTGATATAATGAAGAAACAAGTTGCTGATGAAAAGAGATTTCCAAAAGATTATAATGAAAGATTATTAAAGATTCATGAAAGTATGGCTAATCTTTCTAATGAAGGCTTATGTGTTTTTGAAGGAGAAGAAAAATGCATAATGGAAGATAAGATAACAACAATAGTACCTATAATAGGTAATAGAGAAAGATTAGGAACATTAATACTTGCAAGATTTAGAGAAGATTTTACAGATGAGGATTTAGTTCTTGCTGAATATAGTGCAACTATAGTTGGACTTGAAATATTAAGATCTAAACAAGTAGAAATAGAAGAAGAAGCTAGAAAGAAAGCAGTAGTACAACTAGCTATTGGGACTCTATCTTATTCTGAATTAGAAGCAGTAGAACACATTTTTGGAGAATTAGATGGTAATGAAGGTTTATTAGTAGCATCTAAAATTGCAGATAAAGTAGGAATTACTAGAAGTGTAATAGTAAATGCCCTAAGAAAATTCGAAAGTGCAGGAGTAATTGAATCAAGATCACTTGGAATGAAGGGAACACATATTAAAATCTTAAACGAAAAGTTATTAGATGAATTAAAAAAGATAAATTAACATAATAAAAAGACATCAGAGTTTAAAAGCTTTGATGTCTTTTTATATAGATAAAATAATTATTGTTTATTTAGAAGAAAAAAATGTTGATACTATAATTAGCTTATGTTATACTAACCTAGGTAAGAAAATACACACACTATTAGATTTGTAAAGACGGTGACCTTTAATAGAGGTACTTTATAAGAAAATAGTGGAGGAAATAACCAGGAGGTAAGAAAATGGCAGTTATATCAATGAAACAATTATTAGAAGCAGGTGTTCATTTCGGACATCAAACAAGAAGATGGAACCCTAAGATGGCTCCTTATATATTCACAGAAAGAAATGGAATATATATAATCGATCTTCAAAAAACAGTTAAGAAAGTAGACGAAGCTTATGACTTCATCAAATCAGTTGCTTTAGAAGGAAAAGACATATTATTTGTTGGAACTAAAAAGCAAGCTCAAGAAGCTATCCAAGAAGAAGCTATAAGATCAAACATGCACTTCGTTAATAATAGATGGTTAGGTGGAATGTTAACTAACTTCAATACTATTAAAACTAGAATTGCAAGATTAGATGCTATAAAAGCTATGGAAGAAGACGGAACTTTCGATGTTTTACCTAAGAAAGAAGTTACTAAGTTAAGAGGCGAAATGGAAAAGCTAGAAAAGAACTTAGGCGGAATCAAGAACTTAGATGCTGAAAATATTGGAGCAATGTTCGTAGTTGACCCAAGAAAAGAAAGAAATGCTATTGCAGAAGCTAAAATATTAGGAATACCAGTTGTAGGTATAGTAGATACTAACTGTGATCCAGAAGAATTAGACTATGTAATTCCAGGAAATGATGATGCTATAAGAGCGGTTAAATTAATAACAGCTAAGATGGCTGATGGTATCATTGAAGGAAGACAAGGCGAACAATTAGCTGAATAATAAAATAAGTAAAGGTAGGTGAGGAATCTCATTTACCTTTTAACCTAAATAATAAGGTTTACATTAAGTTAGGAGGAATAATAGAATGATTACTGCTCAATCAGTTAAAGAATTAAGAGAAAAAACTGGCGCAGGTATGATGGACTGCAAGAAGGCCTTAACAGAAGCTCAAGGAGATATGGAGAAGGCTATTGAAATATTAAGAGAAAAGGGATTAGCTGCTGCAGCTAAAAAAGCTGGAAGAGTTGCTGCTGAAGGTATTGTAAAAACTTACATATCAGAAGATAGCAAATCAGCTGGAATAGTTGAATTAAACTGTGAAACTGACTTCGTTGCTGCTAATGAAGAATTCGTAAGCTTTGCTACAAGATTAGCAGAAATGGCTTCAACTACAACTTCAACTACTGTTGAAGAATTCGTAGCTGAAAAGTTTGATGCTGAAAGCACTGTACAAGAAGCTTTAACAGCATTAATAGCTAAGCTTGGAGAAAACATGACAGTAAGAAGATTTGAAAAATTCAATGTTGCTGAAGGTGTAGTAGAAAGCTATATCCACGGTGGCGGAAGAATTGGTGTTGTTGTAGAATTAGGATGTGCTGCAGACAACAAAGAAGTTTTAAAGGCTGTTGCTAAGGATGTATGTATGCAAGTTGCTGCTGCAAATCCAAGCTTCTTAAGCAGAGATTTTGTTGATCAAGAATCATTAGAAAAAGAAAAAGAAATCTATAGAGTTCAAGCTTTAAATGAAGGAAAACCAGAAAACATAGTTGAAAAGATGGTAATGGGAAGAATTCAAAAGTACTACAAAGAAGTATGCCTTTTAGATCAAGCTTGGGTTAAAGATGGAGATAAGAGCATAAGCAAATACCTTCAAGAAAAATCAAAGGAAGTTGGTTCTCCAATAACTGTTAATAAGTATGTAAGATTCGAAAGAGGAGAAGGTATCGAAAAGGCTGAAGATAACTTCGCTGAAGAAGTAGCTAAGATGAGTAAGTAATACAAAGGAGAACACAACTGTGTTCTCTTTTTTTAGAAATCTACTTTATAAAAGTATGGAGGTACTAAGAATGGAAAATAGTAAATATAAAAGAGTTATTCTTAAAGTTTCAGGGGAAGCTTTAGCAGGTGAAAAAGGTATTGGTTTTGATTTTGATTTTATAAAAAGAATTGCACTTGAAGTTAAAGATTTAGTGAATATGGGAATAGAAGTTGGCCTAGTAGTTGGTGGAGGAAATATTTGGAGAGGTAGAAGCGGAGAAGGTATGGATAGATCTCAAGCTGACCATATGGGAATGCTTGCAACATGTATTAACGCTTTAGCACTTCAAGATTCTCTTGAACAAAATGGAGTAATGACAAGAGTTCAAACTGCTATTGAAATGAAAGAAATAGCAGAACCATTTATTAGAAGAAGAGCTGTTAGACATCTTGAAAAAGGAAGAGTAGTAATATTTGCTGCTGGAACAGGAAACCCATACTTCTCAACTGATACAACTGCTGCTTTAAGAGCTGCTGAAATAGAAGCAGACGTAATTTTACTAGCTAAAAAAGTAGATGGTGTTTATGATAAAGATCCACATAAATATGATGATGCAAAGAAATATGATATACTTTCTTATATAGAAGTATTAGAGCAAGGATTACAAGTAATGGATTCTACTGCAACATCTTTATGTATGGATAATAATATTCCAATCTTAGTATTTGGTTTAGAAGAAGAAGGAAATATCAAAAGAGCTATTTCTGGTGAAAAAATTGGTACATTAGTTACTTCAAAAAAATAGGAGGTTATTATGATAAAGGATATTATTCAAAAAGCTGACGAAAAAATGAACAAAACTATTTCTGTATTAAAATCAGATTTATCTACATTAAGGGCAGGTAGAGCTAATCCTACTATGCTTGATAGAATTAAAGTAGACTACTATGGAAGTCCATGTCCATTAAGTCAAGTAGCTAATATTTCAGCTCCAGAACCAAGAGTATTAGTTATAGCTCCTTGGGAGAAGAGCTTAATGAAAGAAATAGAAAAGGCTATTTTAACTTCAGATTTAGGAATTAACCCTTCAAATGATGGAAGTGTAATTAGATTAGTAGTTCCAGAATTAACTGAAGAAACTAGAAAGAACTTAGTTAAGGTAGTTAAGAAAACTGGAGAAGAAGCTAAAGTTGCATTAAGATCTATTAGAAGAGATGCAAATGATAAGGTTAAGGCTCTAAAGAAAGATGGAGAAATAACTGAAGACGAACAAAAAAATGCTGAGGACAAAGTTCAAAAAATAATAGATAGTGCTTCTAAGGAAGTTGATACTATAGTTGCGGCAAAAGAAAAAGAGATTATGTCAATTTAAAACCTGCAATATGCAGGTTTTTTCCATACAAAATTGTGGAGGGAACATAGAATATGTTAGATATTTTTAAAACTAACAAAGATAAAAAGAAAAGAGAAGAATTAGTTTTAGATAAAGATAATATGCCAAGACACATAGCTATTATTATGGATGGTAATGGAAGATGGGCTAAGCAAAGAAAATTACCCAGAACTATGGGGCATAAGGCTGGAGTTGAAACTATTAGAAGAGTAATTAAGGAAACTCATATTTTAGGTATAAAGTATTTAACTCTTTATGCTTTTTCAACTGAAAATTGGAAAAGACCTAAAGATGAAGTGTCAGCTTTAATGAGATTATTAGTAGAATATTTAAGAAGTGAGCTTCAAGAATTAAATAAAAATGGTGTAGTTATTAAAATCTTAGGTGATATTAATATGTTACCTAAAGATGCACAAAATGAAATTAAAGAAGCTATAGAATTAACTAAAAATAATACTGGAGTTGTCTTAAATATTGCTTTTAATTATGGTGGCAGAGATGAAATAATTAGAGCAGTAAAGCTTGTATCAAATGATGTGAAAAGTGGAAAGCTAAATATTGAAGATATTGATGAAAAAGCTTTAGAAAAATACTTATATACTAATGGGACACCAGATCCAGATTTAATTATAAGACCTTCTGGAGAACAAAGGATAAGTAATTTTCTTTTATGGCAATGTGCATATTCAGAATTCTGGTATTCTAATGTATGCTGGCCTGATTTTAAGGAAGAACACTTACATGAAGCCATATATGACTATCAGCATAGAGATAGAAGATATGGTGGAGTTTAGTTGAGGTGAAGAAATGAAATTAAATAATAGATATATTGGAGCAGCGATTATAGCACCTTTCATCCTATTTATATTTTTAGGAGGAATATGGCTAAAAGGTTTTGCTATTGTTCTATCAGTTTTAGGTTTATATGAATTTTATAATGCCTTAAGAGAAAAGAAATTTAATCCTATACCTATAGTTGGTTATATACTTATTGCAGCCTTTTATGCTACAAATAATAACTTTGAGTATTTAATGTATATAGTTGTTTTAGCAGCTATAGCTTTATTAATGATTCCAATAATAAATTTAAAATATACATTTATTGATGCTGCTATTACTCTTTTAGGATTTTTATATGTAGGTATATTATTCGGATTTATGCCTCTTATAAGTAATAAAGAAGGCGGACAATATTTAATATGGTTAATATTCTTAGGGTCTTGGATATGTGATACAACAGCATATTATTCTGGAAAATACCTTGGCAAAAAGAAACTTTGTCCAAAAGTTAGTCCTAAGAAGACCATAGCAGGAGCTGTAGGGGGCTTTTTAGGTAGTACTATAGGGTGTGGAATATATGGAATAATAGTTTCATCCTATATACCGCATGTAGAAGTAATTCATTTCTTTTTAATAGGAGCTCTTTGCGGAATAATGGGTCAATTTGGAGATTTAGTAGCTTCTTCTATAAAAAGATATGTTGGTATTAAAGATTATAGTAATCTAATACCCGGACATGGTGGGATTTTAGATAGATTTGATTCTATATTATTTAATTCTGCAGTTGTATTTTATTATTTAACATTTATAGTAAGAATTTAATATATGTAAAGTAACAAAAGTAGGGATAAGCCCTGCTTTTTTTATTTTCACTCTTTATAAGGAATTTAATAATAAAAAAGATAATATAATCTAACATAAAACAATAAGGAGTAGGAAAATGAAATTATATAATACATATAGTAAGGCAATAAATTTAGTGATTTTATTTATTATTGTTTCAGCTATTGCTATACTTATTAATAAATATTTCAAACCATTTTTTATTATAGTTATTTTTACATTATTAACTCAACCAATATGCAGGATTTTTAATAAGATGAATATTTCAAAAAAAATATCTGCAGTATTAAGTATATTTGTATTTAATTCTATATTATTTATAATAATATTTTACTTTGGTAATAGAATTATAAATTTTGTTTATATGATTTATAATCATAATATCCAGGATTTTTTAGAGATATTTAATGGTATAAAATCATTTCTTAATTTAGATATAGACAAAATAATAAAGAACTTAAGTGGATTTTTTGATAGTAAATTTATAATGCAAGGAGCAATGTTAACGGGGGATGGAATAGTATCATACTTTTTAGCAAATATTATTAGTTATTTTATACTAGTAGATAAAAGTGAAATAATTAACTTTTTTATGAAGATATTTCCGAAAGAATTTACTAAGGGATTTTTTAAGAAATTATTAAATTTAAAAGAGGTATTTAAGATAGAAGTTAGGTTAATATTTCTAAGTGGAATCATTGTAACCCTGGGATTTAAGGTGCTTCAAATAGATAATAGTCTATTTCTTGGTACAATTAGTGCGATTTTAGATATACTTCCTTTTGTAGGAACAACAATTGTTTTTATACCAATAATAATATACAATATTGTAATAAAGAGATATTTATTAGTATTTGGGTTAGTTTTATTATACTGCTTAGAAAAGATTATAAGAGAAATACTTGAAGCAAAATTTTTAAGTAGTAGACTTGATATTCATCCTTTAGTAGTAATATTATCTATTTATATAGGGGTTAATATGTTTGGATTAATTGGAATAATTGCAGGTCCAATTTATAGTATAATAGCAAAAGATGTAATTTATAGCAGTTAAGCTAGGAGGTAAAGATGAAGAATATTTCAATTTTAGGAGCAACAGGATCAATAGGTACACAAACATTAGATGTAATTAGAAAGTCAAATGGAGAAATAAATTTAATAGGTATTAGTGCTAATTCATCTGTAAATAAAATAATAGAGATAATCAAAGAATTTAAGCCTAAATATGTTGCTATGATGGATGAAGAAAGTGCTAAGTCTGTAGAGGGGTTTTGTATAGACAACGGTATAAATATAGGTGTATATAAAGGAATAGAAGGACTAAAAGCTATAGAAGCAGGGAAGGATATTGCTTTAGCTAATAAAGAAACCTTAGTAGTAGCTGGTGAACTTGTAATGAAAAAAGCTAAGGAAATGGGTGTAGATATTCTACCTGTTGATTCAGAACATAGTGCAATATTCCAAGCTTTAAATGGGTATAATGAAAAAGATGTTAAGAAAATTATACTAACTGCATCAGGTGGACCTTTTAGGGGGAAGGATATAGAATTCTTAAAGAAGGTTACAGTTGAGGATGCACTAAAACATCCTAAATGGAATATGGGTCAAAAAATTTCTATAGACTCAGCTACCTTAATGAATAAAGGATTAGAAGTAATAGAGGCACATTTCTTGTTTAATTGTCCTTATGATAATATTCAAGTTGTAGTTCATCCTCAAAGTATAATACACTCAATGGTTGAATATAATGATGCAAGTGTAATAGCACAACTAGGTACTACTGATATGAAGTTACCTATACAATATGCAATTAACAAAAAGGTAAGAAAAGATGCTGTATGTGATAGTCTAAACTTTTATGAACTTGGAAGTTTAACTTTTGAAAAGCCTGATTTAGATACCTTTAAATGCTTAAAACTTGCCTATAAGGTTGGAAAAGAAGGTATGCTTGCACCTTGCGTTTTAAATGCAGCTAATGAAGAAGCTGTTGCCTTACTTTTAGAGAAAAAAATAAAGTTCTTAGATATAGCTGAATTAATTGAAGAAGCTTTAGAAGTATTTAAAGAAGAAAAAACAAAGGAAGTAACTATTGAAAATGTAATAACATTAGATTCAGAGGTTAGAAAATATATAAGGCAAAAGTTGAATTAGGAGGAAGGTATATTGTATATAATTTATGCGCTATTAGGTTTTAGTTTACTTATTATAGTTCATGAACTTGGTCACTTTATAATGGCGAAAGTTAATGGGATAAGGGTTGAGGAGTTTGCTATAGGGATGGGGCCTAAGATTGTTTCTATAAATGGAAAAGAAACTAAATACTCAATAGGTTTGTTTCCTATTGGAGGATATGTTAAAATGTTAGGGGAGGAAGAGGAGAGTAGTGATGATAAAAGTTTTTCATCTAAGTCGCCATTAAGACGTATTAGCGTTATTATTGCTGGTGCAACAATGAATTTTTTATTTGCTATTTTAATCTTTACAGTAATTTTAAATAAATTTGGATATAGTTTGCCTAAGGTAGCTAGTTTAATAGATGATATGCCTGCTGTTAGTGCTGGGCTTCAAGAAGGAGATAAATTCTTAAAAGTTAATGGTAGCAGAGTTTTTTCAGCAGATGATTTATCTATAGGTATTAACCTAGCTAAGGATGAGCCTATTAATTTCTTAATAGAAAGAAATGGGGAGAAAAAAGAAGTTGTAATAACTCCTAAGTTAGTTGAAGAAAATGGGGTAGAACAATATATGATTGGCTTTGGGTTTGAAAGGGTAAGTAATCCTGGAATACTTCAAAGTTTTAAACAAAGTTTTAATCAGACGGCTTCAGTTGTAAGTCAAACTTACAAAGGACTTAAAATGATGATTACAGGGAAGGTTAATTTTAAAACTGATGTAGGGGGACCTGTATCTATTATAAGAATGTCAAGCGAAGCTGCCAAAAATGGTGTGTGGAATCTTATGAACTTTATTGCATTTATAAGTATAAATTTAGCTGTATTTAATATGCTACCATTCCCGGCTTTAGATGGTGGTTGGACAGTTATATTATTAATAGAGTTAATTACAAGAAGAAAGGTACCAGAAAAAGTAGTTGGTGCAATGAATTATGTTGGACTTATGCTTTTATTTGGACTTATGATTTTAGTAACTATAAAGGATATATTATTCCCAATACAGTTTTAGGAGAGGAAAATAATATGGAAAGAAGAAAAACAAGAAAAGTTAAGGTTGGAACTTGTTATGTTGGTGGAGATGCACCAGTATCAATTCAATCAATGACTAATACTGATACTAGAGATGTTGAAGCTACACTAGCTCAAATTAATACATTATATAATGCAGGATGTGAAATAATAAGATGTGCTGTTCCTGATATGAAGGCCGCAGAAGCTTTAAAGGGAATATGTGAAAAGTCACCAATTCCTGTAGTTGCAGATATACATTTTGATTACAAATTAGCATTAGCTGCTATTGAAAATGGAGTTTCTGCTTTAAGAATTAATCCAGGAAACATTGGTAAAGTTGATAAGGTAAGAATAGTAGCAGAAGCTGCTAAGGCTAAAAATTTACCAATAAGAATTGGAGTGAATTCTGGTTCTTTAGAAAAAGATATATTGGAAAGAGATGGTAAGCCAACGGCTAAGGGATTAGTTGAATCAGCATTAAGACACGTAAAAATATTAGAAGAATTAGAGTTTTATGATATAGTAGTATCTATTAAATCTTCTGATGTTGCTATGATGATAGATGCGTATAGATTAATGAGTGAAAGCTGTGATTATCCACTTCATTTAGGCGTTACTGAATCTGGAACTCCTTTTAGAGGAACTATAAAGTCAAGTATAGGGCTTGGAACCCTTTTAGCTGAAGGGATAGGTGATACTGTAAGAGTATCATTAACTAGTGATCCTATTGAAGAAATTAAAGTTGCAAAAGAAATTTTAAAAGCTTTAAAACTTAGAAAAAGTGGATTACAATTTATATCATGTCCTACTTGTGGTAGAACACAAATAAATTTAATTAAAATAGCTGAAGAAGTTGAAAAAAGGCTTGAAAGCATAAATAAGAATATTAAAGTTGCTGTAATGGGATGTGCAGTAAATGGCCCTGGAGAAGCAAGAGAAGCTGATATTGGAATAGCTGGAGGAAACGGTGAAGGTCTAATATTTAAAAAGGGTGTTATATATAAAAAGGTTAAAGAAGCAGAATTAGTTGAAGAACTAATGAAAGAAATAGAAAATATGTAATTTTAATAATTGGCAATGGATAATTAAACTTAAGGTATTCCTTAAGAAAGTTTTACATTGTCAATTCTTTCGTTTAATATAATTTTGTCTACTGAATATCCATTTAAAGGTGGTGTTTTTGTTGAGTGAAGCTGTTTTAAAACTTATTAAGAAGGAAATTAATAAGGATGAAGAGTTAGAAGATAAAGAAATAAATATTATAAAATTTCAGTTTTTAAAGAAAAGTAATGTTCTTAAAGTAGTTTTAAGGGGTAAGGATAGTCTTAATGAAACTGAAGAAGAAAAAATTAAAAAGGCTATTAAAAAAATAATTAATGTAGATATTGATATAGAGATACTATTTTACAGGGATATATCTACTCTTTCTTTAAAAGAGGCTGTTGAAAATCATTGGCTTGAAATAGTGGGAGATATTATTAAAACTGTACCTTTATCTAAGCCTATATTAGTAAATGGAGTAAAAAGGGTAGAGGGTAGTAATATAGTTATTTCAAGTGGATATGAAAAATTAAATGAACATTTAAGAACTAAAGATGTACCAAGTATAATATCTTCCAATATAAGAAATATTTTTGATATTAAAAGTAATATTATTTTTGAATATGATGAAAGTTTAGAAAAGGGAGATAGCAATGAAGAAAAGCTTCAAAAGGAAAAAGAAGTATTAAAAGAAATATTTAGTGGTAGAAATATTAAAAGTGAAGTTATGTCTTCAAATGAAAAATCTGAAGATAAAAAATCAGATAAACAATCTAAACCAAATAAACCTTATGAAAAGCGTGAATTTAAAAGAGAAGCTAAAAGTGAAAATAGCATCTTAGGTAGAAATATTAGTATAGAAGCAACTCCTATTAAGGAAATCGATGAAACAACAGGTGTAGTTGCAATATTAGGAGAAGTATTTAAGAAGGAAATTGTTGAAACTAAGACTGGGAAAATTATATTAACATTCTTTATTACTGATTATACTAGCTCAATAACAGTAAAATGCTTTTTAAAGCCTCAAGAAACAGAGGAAGTATTAGAAGCGGTAAAGCCGGGCTTATACTGTAAAGTTAAAGGTGAGGCTGTTTATGACACTTATGCTAGAGAAGTAGTAATTATGGGTAGAGATATCTTAAGAATGAAGAAGATAGAAAGAATGGATGGGGCTGAGGAAAAGAGAGTTGAGCTTCATTGTCATACAACAATGAGTGCTATGGATGGTGTTACTTCAGTAACTAAGCTTGTAGAAAGAGCTGCTAAATGGGGCCATAGAGCTATTGCGGTAACTGACCATGGTGTAGTTCAAGCCTTTCCAGATGCACAAATTGCTGCAAAAAAGAATAAAATTAAAGTTCTTTATGGAGTTGAAGGATATTTAGTTAATGACGGAATACCTATAGCTTTAAATGATAAAAATGAAAACTTTGATGATGAATTTATAATTTTTGATATAGAAACTACAGGTTTTTCTGCTATTAATGATAAAATTATTGAAATTGGGGCAGTTAAAATTAAAAATAGAGAAATAATAGATACATTTAGTGAGTTTGTTTATCCTAAATGTAAGATACCCTATAAGATAACTGAACTTACTGGAATTACAGATGAGATGGTTAGAGATGCAGATCCTATTGAAGATGTATTACCTAAGTTTATGGAATTTATAAATGGTTCTGCAGTAGTAGCCCATAATTCTGCTTTTGATACAGGATTTATTAAGAAAAATTGTAGAGATTTAGGGCTTGAATTTAATTCTACTATTATAGACACTGTTCCTTTAGCTAGATTCCTATATCCTGAACTTAAAAGAGTTAAGTTAAATCTTGTTGCTAAGCATTTAGGTGTTTCTCTTGAAAATCACCATAGAGCTGTTGATGATGCAAAGGCTACAGTAGATATATTTTTAATCTTTATAAAGAAGATGATTGAAGAATTGAATATTAATAATATAAGAGAGTTAAATGCAGAATATCTAGAAAAAATGGATATAAAGAAAGAAAAGACCTTCCATGTTATTATATTTGCAAAGAATCAAGAAGGTATGAAAACTTTATATAAGCTAGTGTCTGAAGCTCACTTAGACAACTTCTTCAAGAATCCGAGAATTAGAAAAAGTAAGCTTATGGAAGTTAGGGAAAATCTAATAATTGGCTCTGCTTGCGAAGCAGGAGAAGTATATAGAGCTGTATTAGATGGTAGAAATGATGTAGAGCTTAAAGAAATAATGAATTTCTATGATTATTTAGAAATTCAGCCAGTAGAAAATAATGAATATTTAATAGATAAAGGCAATGTACGTAGTATAGAAGAATTACAATCTTTAAATAAGAAAATATATAAACTTGGAAAAGAATTAAATAAGCTTGTTGTGGCAACTGGTGATGTACACTTCTTAGAGCCACAAGATGAGGCTTTTAGAAGAATAATAATGGCGGGAAAAGGATTTTCTGATTCTGATAAACAACCTCCACTTTATTTAAAAACTACAGAAGAAATGCTTAAGGAATTTTCATACCTAGGCAATGAAGTCGCAAGAGAAGTAGTAATAAATAATCCAAACTTAATAGCAGATTCCATAGAAGTACTAAAGCCTATTCCAGATGAGACATATCCTCCTAAGATTGAAGGAGCTGACGATGAAATAAGAGAAATGACTATGAATAAGGTTCACTCAATATATGGTAATCCATTACCTGAAGTAGTTCAAAAGAGACTTGATAAAGAATTAAACTCTATTATTAATAATGGTTATGCAGTTCTTTATCTAATTGCTCAAAAGTTAGTTGCAAAATCTATAGCAGATGGGTATCTAGTTGGATCTAGAGGATCTGTTGGCTCATCTTTTGTAGCAACAATGTCAAATATTACTGAGGTTAATGGTCTTCCTCCTCATTATGTTTGTCCAAATTGCAAGAAATCAGAGTTTTTCTTAGATGGCTCTGTAAGTTCAGGAGCTGACTTAGAAGATAAAAAATGTCCAGATTGTGGTGCTGAATATATTAAAGATGGTCATGATATACCTTTTGAAACCTTCCTAGGATTTGAAGGAGATAAAGAGCCTGATATAGACCTTAACTTCTCTGGGGATAACCAAGGGGAAATTCATAAATATACTGAAGTATTATTTGGTAAAGGGTATGTATTTAAGGCGGGTACAATAGGTACGGTTGCTGAAAAAACTGCTTATGGATATGTAAGAAAATATTTAGATGAAAGAGGTATTAGAGCATCTAATGCTGAAATAGAAAGATTAACTATTGGTTGTACTGGAATAAAAAGAACTACTGGTCAGCATCCAGGAGGTATAATGGTTGTACCTAGTGATAATGAAATATATAATTTTACTCCAATACAAAGACCAGCAGATGATCCTACATCAGATGTTACAACTACTCATTTTGACTATCACTCTATTTCAGGTAGATTATTGAAATTAGATATACTAGGACATGATGATCCTACCATGATTAGAATGCTTCAAGATTTAACAGGTGTAGATCCAAAGACAATTCCTTTAAATGATAAAAAAGTTATATCTTTATTTACATCTCCTGAGGCCTTAGGAGTTACTAAGGAAGAGTTAGGTTGCGAGGTAGGTAGTTATGGCTTGCCGGAGTTTGGTACGAAATTTGTTAGAGGTATGCTTGTTGATACCCAGCCAGAAAGCTTTGCTGATTTAGTAAGAATATCTGGTCTATCTCATGGTACTGACGTATGGCTTAATAATGCACAGTACTTTATAAAAGAAGGATACACTACTCTGAGAGAATGTATTGCCACTAGAGATGATATTATGGTTTATTTAATGTATGCAGGAGTTCCACCTAAAATGGCCTTTACTATAATGGAAAGCGTAAGAAAGGGGAAGGGACTTACAGAAGAATTTGAAAAAACTATGAGGGAAAATAATGTTCCTGACTGGTATATAGAGTCTTGTAAGAGAATTAAATACATGTTCCCTAAGGGTCATGCTGTTGCTTATGTAATGATGGCAGTTAGAATTGCATATTTTAAGGTCTATTATCCTGAAGCATATTATGCAACTTACTTTACTGTAAGGGCAGATGACTTTGATGCTGATCTTATATGTAAAGGTCAAGGAGCAATTAATGCAAAGTTAAATGAATTATACGAACTTGGTAATAAGGCTACAGCAAAAGATAAGGGATTAATTACAGTTCTTGAATTAGCTTATGAACTATATGCAAGAGGTCTTAATTTTAAAAAGGTTGATTTATATATTTCAGAGGCAACGAAATTTACTATTGAAGAGGATGGAATTAGACCACCAATTAGTGCCCTTCAAGGAGTAGGTGACAATGCTGCGAAAAGTATAGTTGAAGCTAGAAAACAAGGAGAGTTTATTTCAAAGGAAGATTTAAGAATTAGGTCTAAAGTATCTAAAACAGTTATTGAAACTTTAAGTAATCATGGATGCCTTGAAGGTATGTCCGAAACTAATCAATTATCTTTATTTTAGTGGAATAAAATTCATAAGAAAGGGGAGAGTAATAATAGAATGTAAGAATTTACTCCTCCCCTCTTGTTTTAATTATGAAATTATGTTAGGATAATAAAGAAGTGATTTACTAATAGCTAAGAATTGGAGTGGGAGATTATAGTGCCCGCTCTTTCTATTTAATTGCAACTACAAATTAGTTGCTTTTTTTATAGAGATATAAGTTTTATTAAATATTAAACAATTAATTATCTATAAAATACATAGAATTTAAGTAATGTTATTATTTATAAAGCTTATAGAAATACATTCTGTATGCTTTTAAATTTGTTATTTAACTTAAATAAATTTATTAACTTTAGTTAACAACTAAAGATTATGTAGAGAGTTTATTTAAAGGTTATAGCAAAGAGTAATCACAAAATAAAAATTGAATATGAAAAAAGGA
>NZ_JAWGSV010000035.1:0-18854 GCF_032552055.1 Clostridium sp.
TTATAAAGAAATGATGGAACCATTTAAAGATACTTTAAGTTGTATGTTTACAGCAGATGTCTACTTTGAATTTACTGCTAAAGGAATTGATAAGGCTAAGGCTTTAGATAGCGTATTAATTCCAATGGGCTATAAAAAAGAAGAAATGATTGCTTTTGGAGATGGTCATAATGATGCTTCCATGGTTAAATACGCTGGTATAGGCGTTGCTATGGCTAATGCTGTAGATGATTTAAAGGCTATAGCTGATGAAGTTACTTTATCTAATGAAGAAGATGGTATATCGTATACTCTAAGTAAATATATAAAAGGCATAGATATGTAATTTTAAAAGATAAAGTTTAATTATATCTTATTAATGTTGTTAATGTTCATGGAGTTCCTTCATGAACATTTTTTATTATGACTTATTTAAAATTCATTGTAACATACTATTAAATTTTATAAGGGACAGTACTTCCTCTTCTTTTCAGACAAAACTAACTACCTTTCCTCCTATTCACACCAAAGTAAAAAGAGCTATATGGAATTAATTTGATAAAAAATCCTATATAGCTCTTTTACTTATATTATATTATTCTTTTTAAAACTAAAGTATATACCATCATTGCTAGCATCATAAGTAACTTCATCTGAAACTTTGATTAATGCAGGCTTTGCATTTTCCATTGCTACTCCATGATTAACTGCCCTAAACATCTCTATATCATTTTCTCCATCACCATATGCTAGTGTATTTTTCTTATCTATAGCTAAATGATTTATAACAAATTCAATAGCTGTATATTTATTTATACCCTTAATTCCAATTTCACCACTATTATGTCCAAATTGAGGAACTGTATTATGGTATATTTCTAGTTCTTTACTAAATCTTTCATAAACTTTTTCGTATGGATATCCATTAGAAATAAATGAGATCTTATTTACATTACTATAATTAACTTCTTTATCCTTATACTCATCTAGAACTTCATTAAACCATTTAATTTCTTCTTTTGCTTCTTTATATTCCTTGCTATTTCTTACGAGACCCTTAGTAACCTGTCTTAAAATAGTATCTTTACAGTTTTTGCTACCAAACAATCCATCGTTTGATTCTATATAGTAAGCAATGTTATGACTTTCAAAGTACTCTATTAATTTTAAAACATATTCTTTAGGCATTTTCTTATGCATTAATATTTCACTATTAATTTCAATATAGCCACCACCTGCACAAATCATTCCATCAAATCCTGTTGACTCTATATCCTCAGTAATTTCTGGCTTTGATCTACCTGTACAAATAAAGACTAGATGTCCATTATTTCTAGCTAACTTAATAGCTTCTTTAGCTGATTTGGGAACTTGTCCACTCATATCACATAATGTTCCATCAACATCCATAAAAATCAACTTTTTATCCATATTTACTCCTATTACTTATTAATTCTAAGCTTCAGAGTCGACGAAATTTCCTACTAATTCAATATCTTCACTTATTTTTTTACTTTCATCTCCATTAACATCTTGAAGCTTAGAGTTAATATTTTCTATATTATTTTTTATATTTGATAGGATCTCATCCTTATCTTCAGTACTGAACCCTCTAGCTTTATCTAGAATAATCTCATTTTCTAATAATTTAGTATTCGCCTCTAATTTACTTAGAGATGTATTTAAAGCTTCAGGGTTATCTAATTTTTGAGATGGATACTCTACTTTACTATCATTATTTGAAGAATTACTACTAGCCTTTTCCTCTTCTTCTGCTTGTAATCTAGCTATTTGACTATCGATATTAGTAATTTGTGATTGTAAAGACTCTATTTCTGCTTCTACTGTTTCACTTTCATTGCTATTAGTGAAAGCTATTTCCTTCTGTAAGCTTTGAAGTTCTTCTTGCAAAGATTCTCTTTCCTTCATCAAACTACTTATCTGTGCTACGTTATTTTTACTAGCTATATATGTAGAGCCTCCATTATAATTATTATTTACGCTTATTGTACTCATATTTAAACCTCCAAATTCTATTTCTTTTATAATATAATTTGAAGCTTAAATTAATCTTAAATTATTAATTATTCTAAATTTTCCCCATTACTTTCTATAACTTTTTTATACCAATAAAAGCTATCCTTTTTACTTCTACTTAAATCTCCATTACCGTCATTATCTTTATTTACATAGATAAAGCCATATCTCTTTTTCATTTCACCTGTTGAGGCACTTACTAAATCTATGCATCCCCAAGGAGTATATCCTATTAACTCTACTCCATCTTCAACAGCTTCCTTCATTTCAATAATATGATCTCTTAAATAGCTTATTCTGTAATCATCTTTAATTGAACCATCTTCTTCAACTTTATCTACGGCACCTAGTCCATTTTCTACAACCATCATTGGAATTTGATATCTATTATATATGTTATTTAATGTCCATCTTAATCCCTTAGGGTCAATTTGCCATCCCCAATCACTAGCTTTAAGATATGGATTTTTTGCTCCACCTAATATATTACCTGAAGTATTTTCTACTTCTTTATCTACTGTTGCACAATTTGACATATAGTAGCTAAATGTATAGAAATCAACACAACCTTCTTTTAAAATTTCTTCATCATTTTCTTCCATCTTAATTTCTATGTTGTTTTCTTTAAAATATCTCTTTGCAAATCCTGGATAAGCACCTCTTACTTGAACATCTGAACATAAAAAGTTATTTATATTATCTCTTTCTTGAGCTAAGAATACATCTTCAGGATTGCATGTGTAAGGATAAGTACACATATACGCGATCATACATCCTATTTTAAAATCACTATTTATTTTATGTCCTAACTTAACAGCCTTTGCACTTGCTATAAATTGATGATGAAGTGCTTGGAATCTTATTTGCTTGCTTGAATCATTCTCATCACTATTATTAAGTGAAAGTTCTCCAGCATCTTCTAATAATATTCCTCCAGCCATAAAGGCTCCAAATTTATTAGTTAAACAATTTATTTCGTTAAATGTTAGCCAATACTTTACTACATTTTTATATCTATTAAATATAGTATCACAGTATCTAACATAACAATCAATTACTTCTCTACTAGCCCATCCATTATATTTCTCAGTTAATCCAAATGGCATTTCATAATGAGAAATTGTAACTAATGGTTCAATATTATACTTTTTTAACTCAGCAAAAACATCATCATAAAATTTTAGTCCTTCTTCATTTGGCTCTAATTCATCACCATTTGGAAATATTCTAGTCCAGTTTATTGACATTCTAAAAACATTGAAGCCCATTTCAGCAAATAATCTAATATCCTCTTTATAATTATGATAAAAATCTATTGCCTCATGGCTTGGATAATATGTTCCTTTTTCTAATTTAGTAGTTATTCTTCTTGGAGTTGTATGGGTTCCCCCAGTCATAACATCTGCAGTACTTAGGCCTTTCCCACCTTCTCTATATCCACCTTCAAATTGGTTAGCAGCTGTTGCTCCTCCCCATAAAAAATTCTTTGGTAAACTCATAAATCTTCCTCCTCTAAAAAATAATTTATTTATGATTAAATTATATACTTAAATTCTTCCAAAAAATTTTTCATTCAATTTTTGAATATAATAAGAAAGAGCTATTCAGATAGCCACAAATAGTTTTTATTAATTTAAAATAATCTAAATAAAAAAACTCCAAAAGGAGTTTTCTAAGTAATTACTAATGATTTACTCTTTATGATCCACAGAATAACATAGCCTTGCTTCATTTAACTCCTCTATTATCTTATCTAACAAAGCCATCATAACATAACGACTATTTTTAACTCCGAGATTAGCATCTATAATAAGTCTACTATCAAATAATTTTTTCACTTTCAAATCTAAATCTTGTATAGAAATAAGTGCTTTTTTACATCTACACTCTCTTAAATGTTCTTTAATAACTCGATTAACATTAAAGAAAGTTCCTGTTGTAGTTAATATTAATAATAAGCTATCTTCTTCTATATTTTTGATTTCTTCATTATCCTCAATTACTTTAATAAATTTCCCAAAAGGATAACATTCCATTTGAAAATATTGAGCCATTAAATAGCAATAATTAAGTCCAGAAATATAAATCTTATTATAGCTATTAATAAGTGAAGCTACTTTTTTTATGTTATTTGAATTGATCTTCTTATATATTAATTTTAAATCTTCACCTAATAAATTTATATCAGTATAATTATCATCTTTACTAGTCTTTACATTTTCTATATAATGGCTACATTCATCTTTAAATGTATTATAATCAATATAACCTAGTTTCTTTATAAATCTACTAACTGTTGCTTGTGATACAAAACATTTTTTAGAAACTTCAGTTATATTATAATCTGGTATGATTTCTATGTTATTTACTATAAAAGAAGCTATATTGTAATTTATATCCTCACTATTATGATTATTTATATAATTATTTAGCTTATCTGTAATTATCAATCTTAATATTCTCCTATTTTTATTATAATTTCATATATTTCTTTTATAAAATTATACCATAAAAACAAGATTATTTTATAATATAATCACTTACTATAGTTAATTCTCAAGATAGTATCTATTTCTTCCCTTTGTTTTATTTTTATATTCTATTGCTTCCTTAGGACACCTAGAAATACATGCCATACAATGAGTACATTTATCTCCCCACTTTGGCTTTCCTTTAACTAATTCAATATTATTTAAAGGACATAATTTAACACATTTACCACAGCTAATGCACTCTTCTGTATACTTAAACCCCTTGGCACTTACAAAAGCAGAATAAAATAAAGAATTTACAATACCACTTTTTAATTTATCTCCAAGGCTTATTTCTTTTTCTTTAAAGCTCTTTCCTCCCTTAATATCTTCTGCTAAAGAAGTTACTATCTTAGTAGAAGCTTCAATCATTTCATTAGCATCTTCTCTTTTAGAAGTATTGTACATAGTAATGTAATTATCAGGCATTTTTAATGATGCAAAACCTCTTAAATAAAATCCTTTTTCCATGCAGAGATCTTTTATATAATTAATAGCATTACCTGTATCTCCACCGCAAGTCATTATAAAATAAACATCCTTCTCCCCTAGAAATTTAGTTTCTTTTATAAACACCTCTACTACTCTTGGTATTCTCCATGCATAAGTTGGGCAAACAAAAACAAATGGTTTGTTTGATTTGAGAGTTTCCTTGCTTTCTTTTTTCATAAGTTCATTTATAGATACGATCTCATCTCCAATAACTGATTGAATTGTCTTTGCTGTATAACTGCTATTTCCTGTTCCACTAAAATATAAAATCATACAATCTCCCCCTATATTTAATAGTATGTATTTAAAATAATATTCTTAATTAAACTCATCATATTCACAATCTGAAATATCATCAATTATATTAGTAATATGACTCAAAAGATTAAATAGCTTTTTGAATTCTACTCCTTTTGAATCTATAAAATAATAATTCTTCGTTCCTTCTCTTCTCATACTAATAATCTTATTTTCTTTTAAAATCTGCAAATGATGGGATACTGCTGGCCTTGAAAGATGCGTCTTTTTAGTTATTTCTCCTACACGTATGCCATTACAATCACTTTCAAGTAAGGCTATAATAATAAGTTGTCTAGTTTCATCTCCTATAGATGTAAATATCTTTTGACACTCCTTAAACTCTTTTGTTAATTTAAGCATATCTACATTACAATCTTTCATATAAATCTATACCTTCCTTAATGCAATGGTTTAAAATACTAAACCATTATATCATATGATTTTTATAAAATTTCATTTGTAAAGAAAATCAAGACCATTAAAATATTACTATAATAAAATATGCCTATATAAGGATGGAAAATAAAAATAAAGGAGAAGAAACTGCATGTTACAGTTTCTTCTCCTTTAATAAAATTTATTACTTAATTAACCACATTTCAGCTTCTTCAATGCTATGACAAATTCTAAGGTTCACACCCTTATTAAGTTCTAATTTTAGTTCCTTAAATCTATCACTAAGTAAATTTTCTTCATTAATAATGATAGCTAATCTAATATTATAATTTATAAACTTTTGTAAGGACATTCCAAGTATCTTAGTTTTTAAGTCATAAAACTCTTCTGAAAGAATATTCCCATCGATAGCTACTGAATTTACTCCACTTTCAAAGCAAAATCCTATTATATCTAGCATATCCTGTTCTGAGGATATTTTTGTTCCATTATTATTTAAAATTATATAGCTTTCATTATTTTTATTAACAACATTATATTTCATTACTATCATCTCCATTTATTTTAGTTTACTAAATACTGATATTACATCTAATAAATCTTTTACTACATCAATACTTCCCCATAGCATAATTCTTAGCCTTTTTTCATTTTTGCTATATTTCATATTAATTCTATTACCTATTAACTTTTCATCATTACAATTCATTACTGATAACAACATATTTGAAGTTCTTATATACTCTTCTTCATTAATATGCTCGATATTTATAACACTTGATACTTTTATTACATTATCTTCTTCACTTTTATAATAGTTATTTTCAAACTCTATCTCTTCATCATTATTAGAACTTTCTAAATCTACAGCTGTATCTTTATTATTCGTAAATAAATCTAAATCACTTTTAGATATCCTCCATTGCTTGCCCAGCTTATTAGCCCTAAGATTTCCCTCTTTTATAAACTTTCTAACTGTTTTATGATGTACATCTAGAATTTCTGCAACTTGCTCTATGTTATAAAATTTATCTTCCATTTACCGAACCTCTTTTCTTATTTACACATTAATACTATATGAAGTAATTTAAGCTGTCAATGAATTTAAAGAACTTTATTGTACTTTATTGCATTTTATTATAATTTACTGCTGTAGAATCCATTTTCAAATCTATTAATTAGCAATATAAAACCCAATAAAATCTTCGTTGTATTTTATTGCTTCATCAAATTACATTAAATAGTATTTAAAATTAAGTTAATTATAGATCTAAATATTTTAACAATTATAAAGTTATTAATTCACTCTATTTAAACAAAAAACTCCTACATCATTGTAGAAGTAATATTATAAATAAAAGGTATTTTCAAAAATGAAAATACCTTTTTTATTAATTATAGTTCATTAATAATTAAATTTAATTTTATGATAATGCTACATCTAAAATCATCATTATTACAAAACCTATACCAAATGCTATGGCACTAATATCCGAGCTGTTATCTCCCGCTGCCTCTGGTATTAATTCCTCAACAACAACGAAAATCATTGCTCCAGCTGCAAAAGAAAGTAAATATGGCATTATTGGTGTAAAGAAACTAGAAAACATTATAGTGATTGCTGCACCTATTGGCTCTACTATTCCAGATAATGCTCCATAAATAAATGCCTTATTTTTACTTAATCCTTCACTTTTAAGTGGCATTGATATTATTGCCCCTTCTGGGAAGTTTTGAATAGCTATACCTATTGAAAGAGCTAATGCTGCTGCAAAAGTTATTGCATTTCCCTCATTCATAACTGCTGCATATGCTATACCTACAGCCATTCCCTCAGGAATATTATGTAGAACTACTGAAAATACTAGCTTTGTACTCTTCTTTAAATTATATTTCTTTGGTCCCTCTTCTTTAGGACTATCAATATGTATATGTGGAATTACCTTGTCCAAAGAAAATAAAAACATAATTCCTAATATTACTCCCACTGCTGATGGAATAAAAGATAATTTCCCCATATGCTCAGACATATCTATTGATGGAATTATTAAAGACCATACTGATGCTGCAATCATAACTCCAGAAGCAAATCCAAGAAGGATTTTATTTAACTTTTTATTCATTTCTTTTTTCATTAGGTAAACACATGCTGCTCCTAATGATGTACCTATAAATGGTATTAGAATTCCTATTAAAATATTCATTGCCATTCCCCCTTTTCTATATAATTCATTTCTATTTATTACATATAGAAATACTAAATTGGTATATTAATTATTTAAATACAATTTTATAATAGTATTTTACATGTTTTTACTATAATTATCAAGTATTTTACATATTTTATACCAAATATATACTTTTCACTTGTAACCTTTCCATTTTATCTCCTAAGGAAAAAGAACAGTCGATATAATTTCAACTGTTCTTTCTTTAAAAATTAAGTTTAGTTATTTCTGTAACTCTTTATATTCATTTATTAATACTTCAAACCATTTATCCTTACTTCCAAATTGATTTCTTTTCCTATCTACTTCTATTATTCTTAAGTTTAATGTATTATCTAATCGCAACTTTTCTTTATATTCATTCAGTGCTCTTTTTAAATTAAAATGACTTCCATCGACATAATGCAATATGCATATAATCTTATTATAATCTTCAATTAATTCCCTAAATAAACCATTAATATGTCCATCATCACTATTAAAACCAAATCCACATACACAAATAATATCTGACTCTTTAAACTTATTAAACATATCTACATACCTTTTAGACATCTTAACTGAAGTTAAAGGTTTTATACCACTTTGAGTAAATAAGAAGGGTACTATTATATGTTTTTTATTTTGGTTATCATCAATTGATATTATTTTATTTAAATATGGATCATAGTAGTCACTTACTGATCCATTTAAATAATAGACCTCTTCTTTAGTTATATCTTCTATAAAAGAATTATAATTTGTTGTCCCTATTGCATTAATTTCTGCAAATTCCTTCAAATATAAAACATCATGATAATATCCATTTCCTTCTTTTATCTTTTCAATATTAACTTGTGCAACTGATTCAATATATCTTTTTACTGTATATAAAAATATAACTATCTTATTAAATTTACCCCAGTCAGTTTTTGGACTATAAATATATCTCCAATTAGAATCAATTAATGTTTGATAATCTAGTGCTCTTGAATAAATATCCTCAAGTATTTTAAGTCCAAATCTAGTTATCTTTTCTTCATTACTATATTCCTCTTCTATCTTTAAGTCTTCATTATCTATTAATAATTCTAGACCCTTCATACCTGTATTTCTATAATCTAATGTAAAAATCGCACCAAGATCATCAAATAAGTCTATAGTCTCTGGGCTATCATAAAAAATGCCATCATTTAATCTATGAATTAATTCTTCACCTAAAGATCCAATTAATAATTCAATAACTGCTCTTGTAATGTTTCTTATATCTAATTTAAATTTATAACTTACATTATCTACTTCTAGAAGTTTTAACAAAACTGAAAAATAGTTACTTCCAAAAAGTGAGCTATTTCCTCCTAGCAATGGATTTAATTTTATAATATGTGCGTAATTATAAGATCCTACTTCTAATCCAATTACCTCTAAAAATACCTGATCTATATCAATGCCATCTTTAGATAAATTTTCTACTATAAATCCAACTTTTTCATCAAAGCTATTTAGGTATTCTAATATATTGTTTCTTTTGTTTTCCAAACTTCCTTTTACTATAGATTCATATTGAGTCTTAGTAAAAGCGGTTAATTTTCTATTGTCAAATCCTTCTGGCAGCCACCTTGAGTAAGTTGATTGTTTATCAATATTATTTAATTGTTCCTTTAATATTGATTTATCATCACTAGTATTCATCCTAAAAATATCAAGTGCAAACTTTCCACCTGAAGGTAATCCATATGAAGCCTCAGCCCCTGCACCAAAAAACAAAGAAACTTTAGTCATATTACCCACCCCTTTAATGAAATAATATATAATATGTTAATTATACTATATTTTCCATTTAAAATACGAATAAAAAGCAAAAATAAATAGACTATGTTTATTTCATCGTCTATTTATCTTTGCCAGTAACTCTAAATTTAAAGACTAATATGCAATCTAAACTTTCTACTCCTTATCTTTTTTAGTTGGAGCTTCCCTTAATATAGCCTTGCTTGATATTAGTTTGTTGCACTTATTGCAAAAATAGCCTGTTGATCCACAGCCTTGAATACACTCAACTTCATCTCCACACTCTGGACAGTAGTATGTCATTTTTATCACTCCTATTATGTTTATATTTATGTATTTAATGTGTTTTTTTAATAAATTATATCACAATAAATATCTTCATAAAATACTGATATATTTCAAATTCAATGAGAGTTTATTTTCTAATAAACTAGTTCATCTATATTCAATTGAAAATGAGTTAATTTTTATTCAATTTATAAATTAAAAAGGGATGTTTTTAACATCCCTTTTCCCCCTAAATTTCTGTAAATTCGCCTTGATTGTTTACACTAAACAATGGAAGTCTCTTAATAAATATAATATCATCTCTATTAGCTGCATCTCCTTCAGCTAATATTGCTGCCTTTGCCTTTACTATTCCGCCTACTTTTTCAACTAAGCTTTCTACACTTTTTAATGACTCTCCAGTTGAAATAACATCATCTATTATTGCAACTTTCTTCCCATTAATTTTTTCTGCATCAATTTTATCTAAGCATAAAAATTGTTTGTTTTGTGTAGTTATTGAATTAACTTCTTCAGTTATTGGTGAATCCATATAAGATTTTATACTCTTTCTAGCAACTATAAATTCTTTCATTCCTAAAAGTTTAGAAATCTCATATGCTAAAGGAATTCCTTTTGCTTCTGCTGTAACTATTACATCTATATCTTTTAATCTTTCTGCTATTGTAGGTGCAACTACCTCTACTAATTCTGTATCACCTAATATTACAAAACTAGCTATAGCTAAATCTTCCTTAATTTTCATTAAAGGTAATTCTCTTTTTAATGAAAGTAATTCTAAATTATATGTACTCATTCTTATTTACCCCCTAAAATAATCCTTGTGCAAATCTAGTTATAACACCTGCTAGCATTCCGAAAAATGGATCTGAAATCGCAGTTACTCCCATAGTAACTCCTCCAACTAGACTATCAGCTCCAGCTAAAGCACTTGTTGCATTTCCTGGTACAGTTACTAATATTCCTAGTACAAATAAGAAACCGCTAATTGATTGTGCTGGTACATATTTCCCTATCTTAGGTAATAATCCGAAGAATAAGATTGCTGACATAATTAACATCATTATTACTCCAGATGCTAATGGATGTGGAGCACTACCTGTTGCTGAAATTATTGATTCAACTGGTGCACCACCAAATAATGCTGAACACATGTCAGCAACACTACTTATCACTGAAAGGTGATCTATATTTACATTAGTATTAGCCATATCTCCCGTAATTTGTCCAAAAGCTATATTAGAACCAATATTTAAACATACCATTCCTAGTGCTCCTCTTAAAATTCTGGCATTAAAAGTAAGCTTTTTCTTCTCTACCTTTTCTTTTGGAATTTCTACATTTCTCATTTCCTTATTTAAAATATTTCCAACAATACTTGAAATAACAACTGAAACAGTAATAGTTAATACTAAGTCATTTGTAGCAAAGTACATAACTACTGCACTTATTAATGAAGCAGCTCCTACTTTTTTATCATCTCTAAGCATGTCCATTGATACTTTAGCAAGCATAATTCCTACTCCAGACATCATACCTGAAGTTATTGTTGGACCTATAAAATCTACAATTTTACCTAAAAATCCGAACATTCCTATCAAAGTCATTATAGCTGCCCCAATAAATATCATTGACAACCTTTCTTTCATATCCTTACCAGCTGTACCTGCATATGTTATAGTCTCAGCTTGGAAAGATATTGGTGCAACAGAACCTGTTACCAGATTACCTATAGCACCTACTAAAAAAGCGAATGCTGTTGGTATTGATGCAAATCCGAATGTTAATGCTAATAATCCCTGTGGTAGTCCATTTAGAACAACTCCTATGATTGCTAGAAAGTCAGTAATAAAGTCTGACATAGTTGTTTTCCCCCTTTTATTCTGCCCAGTCATTTCATAATAAGACAATGAGTGTAGATAAATTTAAAATATTTTAAGCATATCTTACTTTTCTCATTACATGAAATATACTAGAACAGTATTTTCTTCCAATAACATCATAGCATCACAATCGAATATTTTCAAGTTTTTTTAATAAAATGTTCGTATTTAATTAATTTGCTTTTAATACACCCTCTTTTAAACTACTTAAATTCTAGAAATTAAAAATCACAGTAAATTAAAATTACTGTGATTTTTATATAGCTTTATTATTCGGTTTAATATTTTAAGTACCACAAAAAGTTCTATAAGGAATTTTAGTTTCTTTAGGTAATTTAATATATTCTTCTTGCTTATCACTATAATCATAAGGATTTTCTAAAACTTCTAAAAGCTTTCTCATAACGCTATAATCATCTTTCTTTACAGCAGCCTCTATAGCTTCTTCTACTCTATGATTTCTTGGTATTACCGAAGGATTTACACTTTTCATTATGTTAGTAATTTCTTCTTGTGATTTTCCTTCTTTATTTAATCTTTCATTCCATTTTTTATTCCAAACTTTAAAATCATCTTTTTCAAATATTTCTTCTTCTGAAAGTTTATTTAAAGTTAAACTTCTAAAAGTATTAGTATAATCTGATTTATATTTTTGCATCAATCCTAATAACTCGTATATTAATTTTTCATCTTCTTTTTCTTCAGTAAATAAACCAAGTTTCAATCTCATTCCGGATATATACTTTTCTTTATAAATATCATTAAATTTCAAAATAGCATCTTGAGCTAGCTTTACAGCTTTATCTTTATCATCATCTAATAAAGGTATAAGAGTTTCTGCAAATCTAGCAAGATTCCATGCAGCAATATAAGGCTGATTTCCATATGCATATCTTCCTTGACTGTCTATAGAACTAAACACCGTATTTGGATCATACCTATCCATAAATGCACATGGACCATAATCAATTGTTTCTCCACTTATAGTCATATTATCTGTATTCATTACTCCATGAATAAATCCAACATGTAGCCATTTAGCTATCAAATCACTTTGTTTCCTTATTACTTCTTCAAGCAAGTAAAGATACTTATTTTCTGATTCAATAGCTTCTTTATAATGCCTATTTATAGTATAATCTGCAAGTTCTTTTAAATTATTTAAACTTGTGTATTGAGCTGCATATTGGAATGTTCCAACTCTTATATGACTTGAAGCTACTCTTGTAAGTATTGCTCCTGGTTCTATTTTCTCTCTAACTATTGAATCTCCAGTTGTCACAACAGCTAAGCCTCTTGTAGTTGGAATTCCTAATCCAAACATTGCTTCGCTTATTATATACTCTCTTATCATTGGTCCAAGAGCTGCCTTTCCATCTCCACCTCTTGAATACGGTGTTATTCCTGAACCCTTAAGTTGAATATCTACCCTTTCCCCTTTAGGAGTTATATGCTCTCCAAGTAAAATTGCTCTCCCATCTCCAAGCATTGTAAAATATCCAAATTGATGTCCTGCATAAGCCTCAGCAATTGGTTTAGAACCTTCGTAAATTAGATTGCCCGATAGTATATCTATACCAATATCACTTTCTAATTCTTTTGCATTCAGGCCTAAATGCTCTGCTAAATTGTTATTTAATACAGCTAATTTAGGATCTGGTACTTTACTAGGATTCTGAACACTATAAAATATATCTGAAAGTTTTACGTAGCTATTATCAAAATTAAAATTTATATTTTTCTCTTCCATTTTCTCTTCCTTTCTTTATTAAATTATATTCTAATATAAGTTGAAATAAAATTTTTGAATTTTATTAAGATATATTTAATTAATAAAATCATTACTTAATTAAGCTATACAACTTATATAGAAATCAAAGACTATATGCTTTCAATTGATGTAATTTATTTTTAAATTATTTTCCACTTAAAATTATATAAAACTAAAAGATATGAATTATTTATTGAAACATATATAGTTATTTTTAACTTAGAATCTGTTATTATACCAACTTCTATATAATTAAAACTAAGATGGATATTTGAATTTATATAATAAAAGTTATTATTAAATATCTTATATCTATAATATACTATTTTTCATATAATTGAAATGGGTCTATCACATTTAAAGATTTAAACACGATATACAGCAATTTAACCTAAATAGCTTGTACTATATATCCTGCTTAAACTTCTTACTGTGAAGACCCATTAAAACTAATCTATCCTTCTTAAAGTTATTGTCTCTTTATTTCCTATTATTAGTGGAACTTTTTCTATTTTAACAACACTTGTATCTATTCCAAACCATTTAGCTGGTGAAACAGTAATTTTCTTAATTAGTAATTTGCTACTAGTTATAAAATTATCCCACCTTGATAGTTCACTCTCATTAGAAAGAGTTTCTTCTAATAATACAAATTTAAAATCTCCAACTACACATTTCCCATTATATCCTACCATATAATCTTTAGGAGTATATTTTATTTCTCCAGATTTAACTAAGTCTTGTATTATTTGATGTAAGAATAGATTTATTTTTTGATCTACCCTAAATCCAAGAATAAATTGTATACTAAAAGCCTCATTAGGTACTATAGTTTGTACACTATATGAAGTTGTATATGGTTCATCTGTTACTTTAACATTTATAAACCAATAAAACTTTGCTCTTTTAGGTTGTTTATTGAAAATAGAATAGATAATTTTTCTTTCTATCTCTTTATAATTTTGTGATTCAGTTAAATATACAAGGTTTGTGGCATATAAAGGAATCTCTTCATCTTCTTTTAAAGATTTTAAATGATTTTTGAAATCTAATATACTAGCGTACTCATTAAATCTCTTCCTTATTTTTGTTCCATATATCCAAATATACATTAAGAAAATAAGTGCACCAGAAATTATAATAGTAACATACCCACCATGTATGAATTTAAATAAATTAGCATATAAGAAGCTTACTTCAATAATCATAAATATTATAAATACTATTTTTGATATAACTTTTTTATTTTTATTATGACTTAAATACTGACTCAACAATATAGTTGTCATTAACATCGTTATTGTAATAGCTAAACCATATGCAACTTCCATATTTTCTGATTTTTGAAATTTTAAAACTAATAGTATACATCCAACATAAAGTAAATAATTAACTGCTGGTATATAAATTTTACCTTTATCATTATTTGGATATCTAACTTGAAGTTTCGGGAACATATTTAACTTTATTGCTTCAGATACAAGAGTAAATGATCCTGTAATTAAAGCTTGGCTAGCGATAATTGCTGCTATAGTTGCAATTATTGTTCCTGTAACTACAAACCAACTTGGCATAATTAAGAAAAATGGATTTGAATCTATAACATTTCCTTCTCTTAATAGAAGATATGCTCCTTGTCCTAAATAATTTACTACTAAACATACTTTTACAAATACCCATGTATAGTGTATATTCTTCTTTCCACAGTGTCCTAAATCTGAATATAGAGCTTCTGCTCCAGTTGTACATAAGAATACAGCTCCTAAAATATAAACACTTCTTGGACTAGTAAATAATAGATGTATCCCATAATATGGATTTAAAGCTTTTAGTATGCTTGGATATTGCACCAATTGACTAAAGCCAAGTATTAATAACATAAAAAACCATATTACCATCATTGGTCCAAAGACTTTTCCAATTACATCTGTACCAAATCTTTGAAGCATAAATAAAACAGTTAAGATGCTAATTACAACTATAATTATCCCCTTAGTTTCTATTGGAAAAACAAGAGTTAAACCTTCTATAGCAGATGTTACAGTTACTGGAGGGGTTATCATGCCATCTGCTAATAATGTTGCTCCCCCAATTACAGCTGGTACGATTAACCACTTGGCATTTTTTCTAACAAGTGTGTATAAAGAAAATATTCCACCTTCACCTTTGTTATCAGCCTCTAAGGTTATCATTACGTATTTTATAGTAGTTTGTAATGTTAATGTCCAAAAAACTAAGGATACGCCTCCTAAAATTAATTCTTTTGACACATAACCATTATTTACTCCTAACATAGATTTCATAACATAGAGTGGTGAAGTACCAATATCTCCATATACAATACCTAATGCTACAAGTAATGATGCTACAGTTATTTTTTTGTTCATTTTAATTATCTCCTTTATTTACTTACCATAAAATAACTTTAATTTTTTCATTATAATCCTAGCAATCTTTAATGTCTACATTAGTTATTCTTAAAAAAGATACTATATTCGCCTTAATTTTATACAACTATTAGAATAAGTCTTTTTCTCTTATATTTATTTCTTTTTTCTAAACAAATTAAATAATCTTTAAATAGAAAAAAGGCTAAGAAAATCTTAACCCTTACTTCCTTTTATTATTTAAAACCTATAAACTTTAATAGAATTAAATTCAATTAAAGTTATAATTATCATATTAATACTTATTTTACTACTTCTAGTATTAATTAGTCAATAATAATTATTATTTGTTATTTTAGAATTATTGTTAAATCATTATCTTATTTGCATATAATTACCAACACTATTACAATTATATGTATAAAGATAATAATCATTTAAGGAGGAGAATGTATGAATATTAAAATTCAAGAAAAATACCAATTATATATTGGTGGTGAATGGAAAGACTCTTCAGATGGTACAACAATAAAGACATATAATCCAGCAAATGGACAATTACTATCAGAAATTGCTGATGCTACTGAAAAAGATGTAGATGATGCTGTTAAAGCAGCAAAAAAAGCTTTTGAAACTTGGGGTAAGACAACCCCTGCTGAAAGAGCTATTATATTAAATAAAATTGCAGACATTATAGATAATAATGCTGAATATTTAGCAACAATTGAAACTATGGACAATGGAAAGCCTATTAGAGAAACTACAGGTGCTGATATTCCTTTAGCAGCTGATCACTTTAGATATTTTGCCGGAGTTATTCGTGCTGATGAAGGCGTTGCAAGTAATATAGATGAAAATACATTAAACTTAATTTTAAGAGAGCCAATTGGAGTCGTTGGTCAAATTGTCCCTTGGAACTTCCCATTTTTAATGGCAGCTTGGAAACTAGCTCCAGTACTTGCTGCTGGTGATACAAGTGTATTTAAACCATCTAGTACAACATCTCTAAGTGTATTAGAGTTTATGAAATTAATTCAAGATATAGTTCCAAAAGGTGTAATTAATATAATAACTGGTAGAGGTTCAAAGAGTGGCGAATATCTACAACATAATGAAGGAATTGATAAATTAGCATTTACAGGTTCAACAGAAGTTGGTAGAGAAATTGGACTATCTGCTGCAAAACGTATAATACCTGCTACCTTAGAGCTTGGTGGTAAATCAGCTAATATATTCTTTAGTGATGCAGACATGAATATGGCTTTAGAAGGAATACAATTAGGTATATTATTTAACCAAGGTCAAGTTTGTTCTGCAGGGTCAAGAATATTTGTTCAAGAAGATTTCTATGATGAATTTACAGAAAAAGCTGCTAATGCTTTTGAAAAAGTTAAAGTAGGAAATCCATTAGATCCTAATACTCAAATGGGTGCCCAAGTTAGTGAAGCACAACTAAATAAAATCCTTAAGTATATAGAAATAGGAAAAAATGAAGGTGCTAAAGTAATAACAGGTGGAGAAAGATTTGTTGAAGGTGATTCAAAGAATGGTTACTTTATGAAACCTACTTTATTAGTAGATGTAAATAATAATATGAGAGTTGCTAGAGAAGAAATTTTCGGACCTGTTGGTGTAGTTATTAAATTTAAGACTGAAGATGAAGTAATTGCAATGGCAAACGACAGTAATTATGGATTAGGCGGTGGCGTCTTTACACGTGATATAAATCGAGCTATAAGAGTTGCTAAATCTATAAGAACTGGACGAGTATGGGTTAATACTTATAACTCCTTCCCTGCTGGTGCAACATTTGGTGGATATAAGGAATCAGGAATAGGTAGAGAAACTCATAAATCTATTTTAGATGCTTACACTCAAAAGAAAAACATTATAGTTAATTTATCTGAAAAACCTGGTGGAATGTATATTAAATAGGCTAAGATAGCTTTATAATTTTATTCATTCAATTTTATAGTGGAGATATATAAGTTAAAATAGCTTAGGGCAAAGCTACTTAATAAACTTAAATACCTCCACTTTTTTATGATATGTTTTTAATTATTCTTTTTACATGTTTTCGCCTCGCTCTAGAACTTTGTACATTACCTTTTTTTAAACACTTATATATATCCTCTATTTGATCATTTGAAAGATTTATATCAGATTTATATTTTCTTATAAATTTCTTTAACTTTTTTACTTGAATAACTGGTGTATCGGTCTTTAAACCTTTTAGCTTAGATTTATTAGTAAATACTATTAAAGATATATAAATATCTTTTTCTTTTATAAACTTTTCTACAGACTTTACATGTCCGTAATTTTGCCTTATAGGATTATAAAAATGATTTTTTCTTTTATTTATAGTTTGAGTCCAATATTTAGAGTACTCTTCTCCTTTAATTATCCCACTATAATCTTTAGTTTCAATTACAAAAACACCTTTTTTACCAACTAAGATATGGTCTATTTGGCTTGTTCCATCTTCTTTCCTAATCATTATATCGTTTAATAATTTATATCCTGATATTTTACTAAGAACTTTTTTAACTTCTTCTTCTCCTAAGTTAATATCTTTAACCTTTCTTTTTTTTAATAATACTATAATTAATACTACAACTATTGCTATAATTATTGCTATATTCATTTTTCTCTCCTGTCTATAACTTTCGTTATTCTTAAATCTGTCTATTATATTTTAGTAGTGAAATTGTCCTTTGTAAATACTCTTTAATTTAGTTTATTACTTTCATTTTTTTGTTTGTTTTTATACTCATTTACGAGTATATTAT